>CAMCUY010000011.1 GCA_945879075.1 Akkermansia muciniphila
ACCACGCCGGGGCGGATGTCGCAGATGGTGGAGAGTTCGTAGGGTGAGACGTCGAACACGGGGCCGAGGCGGAGCACGCGGTCGATGAGGTTTGCCAACGCGCGCGGCGACGGCGCGTCGGAGTGGATGAAGTTTTCCAGGACGGTGAGGTCGTCGCCGCAGGCTAACATCTCGCAGATGGCGGGCAGGCCGTCGCGGCCGGCGCGGCCGATTTCCTGGGTGTGGTTTTCGAGGCTTTTCGGCAGGTTGTAGTGGAAGACGGCGCGGATGTTGGATTTGTCGATGCCCATGCCAAAGGCGATGGTGGCGACGATGATCCGGGTGTCGCCGGCCATGAACGAGCTCTGCGCATCCGCGCGGAACTCGGCGGGCAGGCCGGCGTGATAGGCGCGGACGGAGAGGCCGTTCTTGGCGAGGAAGGTGGCAACTTCCTCGGCGGTTTCCTGGCGGGTGACGTAAACGACGGCGGGGCCGTCGATGGCGGTTAGTTTCTCCAACAGCAGTGATTTCCGCTCGGCGGCGGTGCAGGGTGTGACGCGGAGGTCGAGATTCGCGCGGTGGAAACTCAGCTGCACGTGGTCTGCGGCGGCGATGCGGAAGGCCTTGCGGATGTCGCGGGCGACCTTGGGCGTGGCGGTGGCGGTGAGGCAGAGGACGCGCGGGATTTTCAGGCGGCGGCAGATTTTCGCCAGCTTGAGGTAGTCGGGGCGGAAATTGTGGCCCCACTCGGAGATGCAGTGCGCCTCGTCGATGGCGGCGAGCTGGATGGGCAGGCGCTTGAGGCGCTGGCGGAAGGCTTCGTTGGCGAAGCGCTCGGGAGCGACGTAGAGCAGCTTCAGCGTGCCGGCATCGAGGCGCTCGTAAACGTCGCGGGTCTGCTCGGCGTCGAGCGTGGAGTCGAGCCGGGCGGCGGAAATTCCTTTGGCGGTGAGGGCGTCCACCTGGTCGCGCATCAGCGCGATGAGTGGGGAGACGACGAGCGTGAGTCCGTCCAACAGCAACGCGGGAAGCTGATAGCAGAGGGATTTCCCGCCGCCGGTCGGAAACACGCCGAGCGCAGAGCGGCCGTCCAACAGCGCGCGGACCACCGGTTCCTGGCCGTCGCGGAAGGCGGCATGGCCGAAATGGTCGCGGAGGGTTGAAAGCACGGGAGGAGCATTGGAGGGCCAGCCGGGAAGAGGCAAGCGGGAAGCGGATTCTCAGGTTTATCCTTGCGCGGGGGAGGTTCGCGGGAAGAATCCGCCTCCCGCGCCGCGGTTCCACCCCATGAGCGAATCCACCAGCATTCCTGAAAACGCCAGCTTCGAACAAATCGGCGAAGTCCTGCGCAATCACCAGTCGTTCGTCCTGATCAGCCACGTGCGGCCGGACGGCGACGCGATCGGCTCGCAACTCGCGCTCGGCTATGCGCTGATGGCCGCGGGAAAAAGCGTGCGCCTCATCAACGAGGACGGACTGCCGGACAATCTCGCGTTCATGGCCGGCTCGGAAAAAATCGAGCTGCCGCCGGCCGAGCCGCTGGACGTGGAGGTCGCCATCGCGCTGGACACCGCGACCAAACCGCGCCTCGGCGACAACGCGCTGCACGCCGCTTCCAAGGCGAAAATCTGGCTCAACATCGACCATCACGTTTCCAACCCGAAATACGGCGACCTGAACCTGATCGACTCGAAAAGCCCGGCCACCGGCCAGATCCTCTACCAGCTCATCATCGCGCTCGGCCTGCCGATGCCTGAGGAATCTCGCGACGCGATTTACGTCGCCGTCTCCACCGACACCGGCTCGTTCCAGTATCCGTCTACCACGGCGGCGACCTACGAATTGGGCGCCGACCTGATCCGCCGCGGGCTGGACGTGGGGACGATCAACTCGCTCATTTACGACAACTATCCGTTCCGCCGCCTCGAACTGATGCGCGCGCTGCTCAACACGCTGGAGCTTTCCGAGAACGGATTGGTGGCTAACTGGACGATGCGCGACCAGCTCCGCATCGATCTCGGCTTGATGCCGGAAGACAGCGAGGGGCTCATCGACCTCATCCGCGCGATCCGCGGCGTGCAGCTCGCGGTGTTTTTCGAAGAGCTGCCGGACGGAAAAATCCGGATTTCCATGCGCTCGAAAGACCGCCGCTACAACGTGTGCGAGATCGCGACGGAGTTCGGCGGTGGTGGCCACGCGCTGGCGGCCGGCATCCGCATGGCGGGGCCGCTCGAAGACGCGAAATCGCGGGTGCTCGGCGCGATCCACCGCCGCATTGAAGCCGCCGGACTCTGACTTTCACCTACTTTATGAGAAACAATCCCATGGATTCAGACGGCCCGAGCGGCGTGCTATTGATCGACAAAGCGGAAGACATGACATCGCACGATGTCGTCGCCATCGCCCGCCGCGCCTTGAACACCAAGAAAATCGGCCACTGCGGCACGCTCGACCCGATGGCGACCGGTCTGCTGATGCTGGTCATCGGCCGGGCCACCAAGATCCAGGATTTGCTGATGAGCGAGGACAAGCAATACGTGGGCACGCTCACGCTCGGCTCGACCACCAGCACCCAGGACCGTCAGGGCGACACGCTGGAAACGAAACCTGTTGGGGATTATTCCAAGGAGCAGATCCAGGCCGCCTTCGACGGCTTCATGGGCGACTTCGAGCAGATTCCGCCGATGGTTTCGGCGATCAAGAAGGACGGCGTGCCGCTGTATAAACTTGCTAGAAAAGGCATCGAGATCGTCCGCGAGCCGCGCAAGGTGCATATCACGTCCAACGAGGTGACGCGCATCGAGCTGCCGGAAGTGGACTTCATCGTGAATTGCTCCAAGGGCTTTTACGTGCGGACTTACGCGCACGACATCGGCGCGCAGCTTGGTTGCGGCGCGCATCTCAGCGCGCTGCGCCGCACGCGGTCCGGCAAGTTCACCTTGGACCGCGCCGTTCCGGTGATGGATCTGAAAACCGCGCCGCGCGAGGATCTTTACAAGGCGCTCATTTCCCTCGCAGAAATCTCGCTGATGCGCGGGGCGTAAGGGGGCGTGACCTTCGGTCAGGGCCACCTCATTTCCAGAAATCTAGCGCACATCACCTTGCGCATGAGTCCCTTGGCAAGGTCCTCCCAAATTCGCCAGTCTCGCTGCTCGTTGGCATCCGCGAGAGTGGATTTGGCAATGTCCCGCAGTCCCTCGCGCCAGGTTAACTGGGCGAAGAACATGCAGACGAGCTGCTGGCGGCAAGCAAAGTGGCGGACACGGGACTCGGCGTCGTAGCCTTCTACCAAGCGGGAAAGCGTCTTGCGATCCACGAGGTCAAGGAACTGAGAAAGAATGTGGCGGCCGGAGTTCATCGGGCGACACCATGCCGGACGCCTTAGAAAAGTTCAAAAGCGTGACATCGATTTTTTTACGCAGTTCATCCATCCACAAAACTTTTCATAAATGATGTATCCCGTTAACCCGACACCCGTGCTCTGAACTAACAAAACTGAGCGGTGGTTTGGCGTGATTTTGTAGGGATAATGACCGACACAGCTGCGGGGTTTTGAACTACTTGAGAATCGGAAATTGCCTATCTGTTGCTTTGGGGGTGATTGACGATAATCGGGCATGACATTTAAAAGCCCAATGACAGTTAAGAACCTATTAGTAATCCTCAAATCCTTCGCCTTGATGGCAGGTGCGCAGTTGGTGGCCCCGGTGGTCGGGGCGGCCACCTTTCACACGGTTCCTCTGGCATGGAATGCGGATACTGAATCCGGGATACAGAGTTTCAAGGTTTACGTCGGAACAGCGAGTCAGCAATACACCCAGATTTTCGACGCAGGCACGACTCCCGAATTTTCCGTTGCCGCCATGGAGTTCGGGAAGACCTACTATTTCGCGGTGAAGAGCATCGGCGACAACGGGCTCGAAAGTGACTTTTCGACGGAACTCGTCGTCAAAATCGCGCCGCCGCCGCTGCCGTTGAACGGGGGCATTGCAGCGAACGCTTCGGGCCAGACCGGATTGAACTGGTCCTTTCCCGTGTCAGCGCTCGATTCGTTGCCCGAGTTCATCGTCGAGGCGAGTGACGACCTGGTCACGTGGGTGCAAGCCGGTACGGTGCTGCCCGAAGAGTCCACTGGCGGCGACTCGCAGACCCTGTTGTTTTCATGGCCCGTCAGCGTCAGCGGCCCCCGGAAATTCTATCGTCTCACATCGAGAAACTGGCTGGGTGCCGCCACGGGACCGTGAGAGGACTGTCATGGATTGCCTGGAATGTCGATTTTTGCACTGAATTATTCAGCCTAAGTTCTTGTAATTCCAAGCCGGACTTGAGAGTTTCCATCAACTTCAGCCTGG
The DNA here is from genome assembly GCA_945879075.1 of Akkermansia muciniphila. Classification (GTDB taxonomy): domain Bacteria; phylum Verrucomicrobiota; class Verrucomicrobiia; order Verrucomicrobiales; family Akkermansiaceae; genus Luteolibacter; species Luteolibacter muciniphilus_C. Next base: position 4,332 of record CAMCUY010000011.1, read on the forward strand.
GGCTGGAAATCATTGGAAACCTATTATGTCTGCCGAGTCATCATCCGCATCGCCCGTCCCGAGATCGATTCTCGTTCCGTTCATCCTCGTCACCAGTTTGTTCGCCCTATGGGGTTTCGCCAATGACATCACCAATCCGATGGTGGCGGCGTTCAAGAACATCCTGCTGATCAGTAATTTCGAGAGCTCGCTGGTGCAGTTCGCTTTCTACGGCGGCTACTGCGTGATGGCGATTCCGGCGGCGCTCTTCATCCAGAAGTTCAGTTATAAGAAGGGACTGTTGATGGGCTTGTTCCTGTACGCGCTGGGTTGTTTGTTGTTTATTCCGTCCGGGATGATGATGCAGTTCTGGGCTTTTCTGCTGTCCTATTTCATCATGACCTGCGGGCTGTCGTTTTTGGAAACGAGTGCCAACCCCTACATTCTTGCCCTCGGACCGGAGGAAACAGCGACGCGCCGGCTGAACTTCGCCCAGGCCTTCAATCCGCTGGGGTCCATGACTGGTATGTTCGTCGCAACCATGATGCTCGCGGATCTCAATCCGGCGACCGAAGCGGAGCGGACGGAGATCTTGAAAAACTCGCCTGAAGCATTCACTGCGATCCAGAAGACGGATCTGGCGGTAATCACCGGTCCATATGCAATGCTCGGCATGGTCGTGCTTGTCGTACTGGTCATCTTCGCGATCTACAAATTACCCGCCGGGCGTAACGAGTCGGATCACGACATTCACTTCGGCGGCACGATGAAGCGTCTTTTCAGCAATCCCCGCTACATCTGGGGCGTCGTCGCGCAGGCTTTCTACGTGGGTGCCCAGATCATGGTCTGGACTTTCATCATCCAATATGCCGGCAACGAGCTGGGTATGGAGAAAGCCACCGCGCAGCGCTATAACATCGCGGCAATGGTGATCTTCGTCACCAGTCGCTTCATCTGCACGGTGCTGCTCAAATACGTCAGTCCAGGAGGGCTGCTAGGTGTGCTCGCCACCGGCGGGTTGCTGCTCACGCTCGGCACGATTTTCATCCAGGGCATGACCGGTCTCTACTGCCTCATCGGCATTTCCGCCTGCATGTCGCTGATGTTCCCTACCATTTACGGAATCGCTCTGGAAGGCCTGCGCGGCGACACCAAGCTGGGCGCGGCCGGGCTGATTTTTGCCATCGGTGGCGGCTGCCTGATGACTCCCATGCAGGGTGCGATCATGGACATGTCGGCTTTCAATATCGGTGGGATGGTTCTATCCAGCACCCGCGCGTCGTTCTTCCTGCCAGCGCTTTGCTTTGTGGTGATCGCGATCTATGGCCTCTGGGTGAAAGGTCACAAGGTGCGCGTTGCTGCCTGAGTCACGCAGTTTGAATTTCGACAAAGAAAAACCCCGGAGCGGCGATCGCTCCGGGGTTTTTCATTTGGAATTCCGCCGGCTCAGGCCTTGCCGTAAAGCGGGCCGTAGTTGGCGCAGGCGCGGAAATCGGCGCCTTCGAGGTCGGCGGTGCCGAAGGAAGTCCATGCGCTCGGGCGGAAGACGCGGTCCTCGCTGACGTTGTGCATGTAAACCGGGATGCGAAGCATCGAGGCGAGCGTCAGATAGAGGTGGCCCACGTGACCGCAGGTCATTACGCAGTGGTTGGCTCCCCAGTGGTTCATGACTTCGTAGGCGCTGGTGAACGCGCCTTTTCCGGTGAGGATGGGGGCGAACCAGGTGGTCGGCCAGGTCGGGTTGGTGCGCTGGTCGAGCGCGTCATGCACGTCTTCTGGCAGGTCCACGGTGTAACCTTCCGCCACTTGCAGCGCGGGGCCGATGCCGCCGACGAGGTTGAGGCGGATCATGGTGGCCGGCATCCCGCCCCTGGTGCGGTAGCGGGTGCTGAGTCCGCCGCCGGGGAAATACTCGGTGATGGACGGATGCCAGGTGGTGGCCTTGAGGCATTTTTCAACCTCGGCATCTGAAATCTCCCAGAAGGGTTTCATCGTCGGTTGGCCGTCGGTTTCCTGCTCGCCGGTGCCGTCGAGCGCGGCCGGGCCGGAGTTGATCAGGTGGAGGATGCCGTCGCCGATGAGCGGGTGGCTGACTTTTTTGCCGCTGGCGGTTTCTATCGCCTCAAGGCTCCAGTAGGTGCGGAGGTCGGCGAAGATCTGCGCGGTGTTGGTGAGAAGGTGGCCGAAGAGCATGCCCGCACCGTTGAGGGCATCGTTCTCGGTGGCGACGATGTAGGGGGCGCGCTTGCCGTTCCAGTCGAAGGAGGAGTTGAGGATGGCTTCGAGGAAGTCGCCGTTAGGGAAGTGGTCGGTCCATTGGCGCTGGCCTTGGAAGCCTGAAGCGATGGCATTGTGACCGTGCGCTTGCTCACCGAGTCCCATTTCCGCGAGCTTGGGGTTTCCGACCATCAAGTCGCGGGCGATGAGCGCCATTTTCACGCTGTCTTCCCATTCCTTGTCGATCTGAGCGCGGCTGCGGGTGGTGGCGGGGGAGTTGTAGTCCTTGCCTTCCGGGCAGTTTTCCTTCACCCAGGCAAGCGCCTTTTCGTATTCGGCCGGGTCGTATTGGCCCTTGCTCATGCGGCCGACGAACTCAGTCATGTCGATGGCTTCCACGCGCATGCCGAGCCATTTTTCCCACATCGCGGGATCGACGACCGAGCCGGCGATGCCCATCGAGGTGCCGCCCATCGAGAGGTAGCTCTTGCCGCGCATCAGGGCGACGGTGAGGCCACACTGGACGAATGATAGAAGTTTGCCGCGCACGTCGGCGGGAATCTCGGTGTCGGTGGCGGACTGGACGTCCTTGCCGTAGATCCCGAAGGCGGGCAGGCCCTTCTGTGTGTGACCGGCGAGCACGGCTGCCAGATAGACCGCGCCGGGGCGCTCGGTGCCGTTGAAACCCCAGACCGCCTTGGGCAAATGCGGATCCATGTCCATCGTCTCCGATCCGTAGCACCAGCACGGGGTGACGGTGAGCGAGACTCCGACGTTGGCGGCTTTGAATTTGTCGGCGCAGTCGGCGGCCTCCTTCACGCCGCCGATGCAGGTGTCGGCGATGACGCACTCGACGGGCGTGCCGTCCGGGTAGCGCAGCTCGGCGGCGATCAGCGCGGCCACCGCCTGCGCCTGTTGCATGGTGCGTTCTTCGAGTGACTCACGGACGCCGCCGAGCCGGCCGTCGATGGCCGGCCGAATGCCGATTTTTGGATAAGATGATGGTTTCATAAAAATGCGTTTCAAGGGGTCGACTGGGCCGAGTCATGGCAGCTCGGCAGGATTTGTCAGCTTGAAATTTCAGCTGGATACGAAATTCGGGTGTCGCCGGGACTCGAGGATTCCGCGCATGATAATTCTGTGAACAAATGCAGATTATTGTCTTGAAGAGGGCCGGGAATTTAAGGTGAATCGCTGGCATGGAAAGCATCCAAGCCGCGACTTCTTTCGTTTCGCACGAAGTCGAGTCTTCGCGGCTGTTTTTTCTCGATCCGATCGAGGATGAGAATTTCGCGGTGGTCTTTGGCGGCTTCGAACGATGCTCGGCGGACTACCGGATCGACCGGGGGGATTTCCCGTGGTATTCGCTGGAGTTTGTCAGTCACGGCTTCGGGAGGCTCCGGTTGGGGGACGCTGAGGCGGAATTGGCACCGGGAAGTTTCTACATTTACGGGCCGGCGGTTCCCCACATGATCGAGTCCTCGCCGGACAATCCGCTCGGCAAATACTTCGTGGGATTCACCGGGGCCGAGGTCGGGTCGTTCCTGGAGCGTTACGATCTGCAGCCCGGCTTCATCTCGCGCTGCGTCAAGGGCGAGCCGATCCGGCGGGCCTTCGACAGCTTGATCGCCCGCGGCATCCGCAAGTCCAAGCTGGCGCGTCCGCTGTGTGCGACGATCACGCGGCAACTGCTATTGATGTGCCGCGACGACGCCGCCGAGCCGGTCAATACCGACACGCCGGCCTATGCGACGTATGCGCGCTGTCGTGAGTTCATCGAGAGGAACTTCCTTACAAACACCACGCTGGACGCCGTCGCGAAAGCCTGTGAAGTGAACGCACCCTACCTGTGCCGCCTCTTCGCCCGCTTTCACGACGAGAGTCCCTATCAACTTCTAACCCGCCTGCGGATGGAGCACGCCTCGCGCATCCTGCTGGAAAGCAAATCCTCGGTGAAGTCCGTGGCCGCCGCGCTTGGCTTCAAGGACGCGTTTCATTTTTCCCGCGTTTTCAAGTCCGTCCACCACGTCCCGCCATCGCGCTTCCGGCAGTCGATGCACCCGCAGTGGCCGTCCTGAAAGCGGATTGACGAAATGAACGGAAGCAGGAAGATTGTCGCGAATTTCCAACTCCACACCCATCATGTTAAAAACCGCTATCCTCAATCCACACCTTCTCGACCTCCTTGCCCGCGTCCGCCACACCAACACGCTGGTGATCGCGGACTGGGCGTTTCCCTTCTGGCCGGAAATCGAGACGGTCGATATTTCGCTGACGCACGGGATTCCGACGGTGCTCGACGTGCTGGACCTGCTGACGCCCGTTTTCAAAATCGGCCGGATCTGGCAGGCGGACGAGTTCGTGGCTACCAACACGCCCGAAGCCGTGGCCCGTTTCGCGAATTCCTTCGGTGAAATCCCGCTGACCCGCGAGGCGCACCTCGATTTCAAAAAGCGCGTGCCGCACGCCATCGGGCTGATCCGCACCGGCGACCCGACGCCTTACGGCAACCTCATCCTCGAATCGGCTTGAGCGGTTTTTCTGCGCGATCGCGGTATGGCGGAATGGCCGGTTTGTGGCATTCTCGTTTCCGTAAGGGATAGCACATCTCCCCCCCCAGAGGGCCCACGGGCGTCGGAACAAGGGATCCGACGCCCGTGGTTTTTTATACCCGGTGGCTCACAGCCATTTCATCTTCTTGAAGATGATCAGCTGGATCACGGCGATGGTGGCCATGATCGCCATCAGCCCGACGTAGCCGTGCGGATGATAGAGCTCGGGCATGTTGAGCGGGAGTTTTTCCCCGGTGGAGGATACGGGGGAAAAGTTCATGCCGTAAATACCGACGATGAAAGTCAGCGGAATGAATATCGAAGTGATGACGGTGAGCACGCGCATCACCTCGTTGGTGCGGAGGCCGACGCTTGAGTGATAGAGTTCCATCAGTCCGGCGGTGAGTTCCTTGTAGCTTTCCACCAGGTCCATCAGCTGGACGGTGTGGTCGTAACAGTCGCGCAGGAAGATCTTGGTGGGCGAGGCGATGTAGCCGGAGGAGTCGTGAAGAAGGCCGTTGATGACATCCCGCAGCGGCCAGACGAAGCGGCGCATCTGGGTGAGGCTCCGTTTGTATTCATGCAGCAGGTGGACCATCTCGCGGGACGGCCTTTCCAACAGCTCGTCCTCGAGTTCCTCGATGGCTCCGCCGATGTCTTCGAGCACGGGGTAGTAGTGGTCGATGATCGAGTCGAGCAGGGCGTAGGCGAGGTAGTCCGCCTTGAGCTTGCGGATCGCGCCGCGGCCGGAGCGGATGCGGGCGCGGACGGGATCGAACACGTCGTAATCGGCCTCCTCCTGCACGGTGATGATGAAGTTTTTCCCGAGAAACAAGCTCACCTGCTCGCCGCAGATGGTGTGGCTGTTATCCTGGTAGACCATCTGGGCGACGACGAAGAGGTAGTCGGCTGCCTGCTCGACTTTAGGGCGCTGGCCGGTGTTGAGGACGTCTTCGAGGGCGAGCGGGTGGAGCTTGAATTTCTCGCCGAGGATTCCGAGGGCTTCCACGTCGCCGAGGCCATCGATGTTGATCCAGGTGACCTTGCGGTTGTCGAGATGGCCGGCTAGCTCGGAGAGGTCGGTGATTTCGCGCTCATCGAGACTGTCCTTGTCGTATTCGATGATCTGGATTCCGGGTTTGCGGCCCTTGCCATCGACCAGATGGGGGACGAGCGTGGCCGGAGAGGATCCCGGCGGTCCGTAGCGCTTGGTGAACATGGTTGCGAGTGTAGGGGGCGGGGGCGTCGGAATCAAGCTGGGGACCGGGCTGCGGGGGGGCGGCCTGGCGCAGCCGTAAGGGGGGCGGACATCTTGTCCGCCCGGACGATGGGAAGAGAAAGAGATGAGCTTCGCGCTCGCGCTTTCGCCGCGCATCGGCAAGTGGACAAAATGTCCACTCCCCTTATTTCGTCTCAGGGTTTTAAATCGAGTTTCACCAGGTTCGGGCAAACGCGGCCGGCTTCGAAGTCCGCTAGATTGGAGAGCGTTGTTTTCGAAATGTTTTCCATCGCCTCGCGGGTGAAGAAGGCCTGGTGGCCGGTGACGAGGACGTTGGGGAAGGTGGTCAGGCGCATAAAGACGTCGTCCTGGATGATGCGGAAGGAAAGATCCTCGAAGAACAGCTCGGATTCCTCTTCATAGACGTCGAGCGCGAGGCCGCCGATGCGGCCGGACTTGATGGCGGTGATGGCGGCTTCCGTATCGATGAGCGCGCCGCGGCTGGTGTTGACGATGAAGACGCCGTCGCGCATCCGGGCGAGGGTTTTTTCCTCGATGAGGTGAAGGGTCTGTGGCATCAGCGGGCAATGCAGGCTGATCGCGTGCGAGCGGGCGAACAGCTCGTCGAGACTGACATAGCTGACACCGGCGTTCACGCAGTCCGGGTTCTGATGGACGTCGTAGGCCAGCACCTCGCAGCCGAATCCGGTCATGATGCGGGCGAAGATGCTGCCGATGATCCCGGTGCCGACGACTCCGACGGTCTTGCCATAGACGTCCGAGCCCATCAGTCCATCGATGGAGAAATTCCCCTCCCGCACCCGGTTATAGGCCTTGTGGATGCGGCGGTTGAGGCAGAGCAGCAGGGCGACGGCATGCTCCGCGACGGCGTGCGGGGAGTAGGCCGGGACGCGGGCGACTTGCAGGCCGAGCGCCTTCGCGGCTGCCAGATCGACGTTGTTGAAACCGGCGCAGCGCATGGCGATGAAGCGGGTGCCGCCGCGGGCGAGATTTCCTAATGTCTCGGCGTCCAGCACGTCGTTCACGAACGCGCAGACGGCGGGCGATTCCTCAGCGAGCAGCGCGGTTTCGGGCTTGAGCCGGTTCTCGATGAACACCAGCTGGTGGCCGAATGGCGCGTTGAACTCCTTGAGGAATTGCTCGTCGTAGGGCTTGGTGCTGAAGACGGTGACTTTCATGATTCTGCTAGTTCGTGATTCCGGCGTTGAGCAGTAGGATGCGTCGCAGCTCGAGAATCGCCTGCGGGTCATCGTAGGCGCCATGGCTGTCCGGCACGATTTTCTCGGACTCGGCGGTGCTGAGACGGGAGCTCCAGTAAGGCACCACGCCGTCGCTGCTGTGCGGCGTGTCGCCCCGTCCGCGGTCTCCGATGATCGAGTGGTGGGGCACTTGGATGGGGACTTGATCGAGCTGCTGGTAGAGTGGATTGGCGGGCGAGAGTCCGGAGACGCTGTTGAGCGTGCCTTGGGAAATGAGGTTGCTCGGGATGTCGATCAAGGCGGTGGTGATGGTTGTGGGGAGGGAGAGAATTTTGACGAACCACGAGGTGAGTGACAGGTCGGCGAGGCCGCTACCGCGTTGCGGAGTGCAGATGTAGATTTGTCGGCCGATGTGGGGATTGGCGGAGAACAGAGCCATCCGCTTGGTTAGATGGTTCGGCGGCAGCGTGGCGTCGAGTCTATCCGCCTCCTTGCCGAAGCGCGCGTCCCAGAGTTTCCGGCCCGGTGAAATGACCTGCATCCGGGAGAGTAGTCCGCCCATGCTGTGGCCGACCATGACCATTTTTTGCGGGTGCTTGAAAAGGCTGTCAAATGCAGCCAACTCCTCGCGCAAGCGCATCGAGGAGTAGGCGATGGGCCAGCCGGTGGGGTAATAGAAAAGCAAGAACTGATAGCGTCCGCGCAGCTTGGGATCAGCCCGTAGATCGTTAATGACATCCCGCCACATCCGCGGGTGGGAGTTGAGTCCGTGGACGAGCAGCACGGGAATCCGCTCGGGATCGTAAGGCTCCATTAACATCAGTCTGGCATCCAGCGCGCCGGGGTGGATGAGTCCGGTGAGGGCGAGTTTGAACTCCTTGATATCGGCGGTTTGCTCGACGATTGGCGCGGTGAAATCCGCAGCGAGCGGGTACTCGGTGAGCCCGAGATTCACCCGGGAAACGGCGGTGGGGTCGTAGCCGGTGAGCGAGGCTTGGCGCGGGACTCCGGGCTTGGCAGGACCGCTGAAATCAAGCACTCCGGTGATCGGTTCCAAATAGCTGCGACTGCTCACGAACCGCTGCACTTTCGGATCGGTCGGGCGTTTCCAAACCGGGGCGAACGCCGCACCCACGCCATCTTCGGTGTGCCAGTTCTCACAGAGCGTGCGTTTGACCTTGTGGGCGGGCTTCGCCGAACTCAGGCGGGCAAGCGGATAGACGCCTGGCTTTGGCGCTCTCGTCGCGCTGATCCGGTAGCTGTAGCCGGCGTAGCTGAATTGTTTCTCGGGCTGGTAGTTCGCCCCGATGAAATGCATGGCGACGCCCTCGGTGGCGGTGGCGATGACTCGCAGCGCGTGCTGCCGCGGTTCGCTCAGGTGTTTGATGTCAGTGATGCTGCCGCCGTCAGTGTCCAGCACGTCCCACGCGATCTCGGCGGCGCGCATTTGATAGACGACGCCCGCCTCGTCGTTGTTGGAGATTCCTCGCGCCTTTTTCAGCAAGGCATCGGCGGAGGCGAGGGTGTCGCCCCGCAGCTCGATGTTGGCTTGCTCGGCAGGCGGCAGAACGGTCGCGCAGGATACCAACAGGCATGAGGCGAGTCCGGCGGCGAGGCGGAAATTTGAAAGGCGCATGAACAAGGGGCGGGCGGGTCTGGCAGGGATTTCCGAAAAAGGATCACGGCATCGCGCCGTCCCTGATGAATGACTTGGTGACGACGAGGCGGACGGGCAGCTTCGCCTTGGTGGATTCCCCGGCCTTGCTGGAACTCGAAATGACGGTGCCTTTGAGTTCGAGCGATTCGTCGAGCATGGTGTCCAGGTTCACGGTCACCTGGCCGGTGAGTTCGATTGAGGCACCGGACTCGCTGCCGTCCGAATGGAAGTCCGCGCCGGTGCTGCGGATGGAAATGTCGATGACGGCGATCTGGCGCGTCTCTGCGTGGCGGATCTGGCGCAACCTCATGGTGCCGATGGTCTGTGCTTTGGAGAGATCCTTTTCGATGATCATCTTGACCCAAGCGGGGTCGAATTCCCAGGAGTCGCCGACGTTGACCTCGCGGCCGGGATACCAGTCGCGTTTCAGATAGACGGTGAGTTCCTCGATCTCGTGCTGCACGCGGGTGAGGGGAATAGAGCCGTCGAGTTCGAATTTCCAATCGCCGGTCGGGCTCTTGGACATGGCGAACATCTTGCCGGTGAGCGGGCTGCTATCAGTGGACTTTTCCTCCTTGCCGGCGACTTTGATCACCGACGAGGAGGTGATCTTGGGAACCCGGACCATGCTGCGCTTGGTGCCGTCCGCGGCGGGAGCGCGGAAAGTCCAAACGAGCTCGCGATCGCGGGCGATGGCGATGGTGCCGTTGCTGGTTTTTCCGGCCACGGTCCGCTCGATGGTGCCGCCCGTGGTTTCGGAGTGGGTGACGAGGCGGAGGCTTTCACCGGGCTGCCCGCGGACGGGGCCGAAGGTGATCCCGGCGGAGGCGGAGGAAACGAGCGCCAGCAACGTGGCCGCGGATTGGAGGAGTTTCATACTGCGTCAGGCTCCTGTGGAGGGCATGCCCGGTCAATCTAAAAGCTCGGGGCGGCTCAGCCCTTGATCTCCAGCAGCATCTGCGGGTTGTTGGGGAATTTCTTCAGGAAGAACAGCAGGCGCTCCATCGCCTCGGCCGGGCGGTGGCCGGAGAGGCCGCGGCGGATGAGGTGGATCTTGTGTAGCATGTGGTCGGCTAGCAGAAGCTCCTCGCGGCGGGTGCCGGACTTGAAGATGTCCACGGCCGGATAGATGTAGTTTTCCGCGATCTTGCGGTCGAGGACGAGCTCCATGTTGCCGGTGCCTTTGAATTCCATGTAGATGGCTTCGTCGGCGCGGGAGTTGGTCTGGATCAGGGCGGTGGCCATGATGGTGAGCGAGCCTCCGCCGCGGGTGTTTCTAGCAGCGGCGAACAGGCGGCGCGGCACTTCGAGCGCGCCGATGGTGATGCCGCCGGAGCCGGTGCCGCGGCCGCGGTTGTTCATGCCGGCGTTGTAGGCGCGGGCGAGGCGGGTGATGGAATCCATGATCAGGAACACGTCCTGACCGGCTTCGACCAGACGCTTGGCGCGCTCGATGGCCATCTCCGCGATGCGGGTGTGGTTGCGCGGTTGCTCGTCATTGGAGCTGGCGTAAATTTCCGCGCCGGGCAGGGCGCGGCGGAACTCGGTGACTTCCTCGGGGCGCTCGTCCACGAGCACGACCATGAGGTGGATGGCCTCGTCGTATTTCTCGCGGATCGCTTCCGCCATGTGGAGGAGTAGGGTGGTTTTTCCGGAACGGGGCGGGGAGACGATGAGCCCGCGCTGGCCGCGGCCGACGGGGGCCATGATGTCCACGACGCGGGTGGTGAAGCGCTCGGGCGTGGTCTCGAAGCTGATGCGGCGCGTCGGGTTGATCGCCTTGAGCTCGTCGAAATGCGGGAGCTTGGCGGCTTCTTCAGGCGGCATGCCGTTGATCTGGGAGATCTCGACGAGCTGCGGACCGCGTGGGCCGTCCTGATAGAGTCCGTGGATCCACTGGCCGAGGCGCAGGTTGTATTTGCGGATCGTCTCGGGAGTGACAAAGACGTCGTCGCGGGCTTGTTCGAAATTTTTTCCCGGGATGCGGAGGAAGCCGAAGCCTTTCGGGGCGAGTTCGAGCAGGCCGTCGGCCTCGATTTTCGGGCCGACGAGCTGGACCGGGCGGCGGTCGTCGAAATCGCTGGGTCCGCGCTGCGGGCCGCCGCCTTCGTGGCGGTTGCGCTGCTGCTGCGGGGGATGCTGGCCGTGCTGGGCTGGTGGCGGGCCTTGCTGTTCTTGGCGCTCGCCGGCGCGGCGTTTGCGTTTGTCGCGGCGGCGTTTGCTGCGGCTTTCGCCGGTGCGTTGCAGTCCCTGGGCGTCGCGCTGTTGGAAATTCCGCTGTGGTCCGTCTTGAGGCGGGCGTGCGCGTGGTTCCTGATCACTTGGCGGACCGAACGGCGCGGGGCTTTCACGCGCTTCTGGTGGTGGGGACGGTTGTGGAAATGGCGTGGAAATTTGGGGGGCGGGGGCGCGTGATTCCGCAGGTTCGCGGGCGGCGACCGGACCGCCGCCGGGCACTCGGCCGAAGCGGCGCGTCGCGGGTTCGGTGGCCTGGGCGGGTGCTTGCTCGGCCGGGGTTGGTTCGGCTGCGACTTTCTTCGCTCTTGAGGGTCGCGCGGCGCGCGGGGCTTTCTCGGGAACTGGAATCGGATTCGAAACGGGTGGCGCGGTGAAAGGAAGTTCCGGAGTGACGGTTGCCGTCGCTGCGGTGGATTTTTTGGCAACTTTCTTCGCGGCGGTTTTTTTAGCGGCGGTTTTCTTAACAGCGGTTTTTTTGACGGCCGCCTTCTTCGCGGCGGCCTTGGTGGCTGCTTTTTTGGCCACCCGCTGGGTCGCGGGCGGAGTGTCTTGGTCGTTATCGTTACTCATCCGGAATCGGTTGGAAATTAAAGGGCTTGGAGCGGCTTGTCGGTCGAGAGTTTCATCGGGCTCTTTGAAATGGCTGGAAACATTCAATGTGCCGTGGCGCATCGACTCTGGTTTGGATGTGATTGGCCGTGGCTCACTTGTCGTGACCGGCCGTGAGGAAAGGAAATGAGGGTATGGGTGAAGCGGTGGGCGGGGATGTGAGTGGAATCACTCGCAAATCCGCGGAGCAGGGCGGGAGATGACGATCCTGTGGGTGAGCCGTCTTGATTTGCCTGAAAAGACTTCCAAGGCCCGGCAGGGCAGGTGGGCGTCAACCCTAGTGGCAGTTCGGAAACTTGACCGGAAACACCGTTCCATCGTCCCAACGGCCAAAAGTTGCGGCAGCGGCGAACGCTTGGCAATTCAAATTTTCAGTCGGGTCTTGGCCGCGCGGCGAAGGCGCTTTTTTCACCGCGGGAGGGTGATTTGCAGTACGGTGGTGTTCTCATGCGCCTTCAATGGTGCGGCGTCGCGGGGCAGGAGCATGAAGTTGCCTTTGCCAAATCGGCGGCCGCCTTCGCTCTGCAGTTGGCCATCGACGACGGAGAGGATGGAAAACCGGTCGTTGCGCGGATTGGCGATGGTTTCCCCGGCCGCGAGGGATTTGTGGTCGGTTTGGAAATACTCGCAGCTGGCGAGCGTCTCGCCGACGGGTGTGTCCATGGTCGGCTCGAAGTCGGTGAAATCGATACTGGCGAGGGACTCCGCGACGTGAAGCTCGCGCGGTTTGCCGTCGAGACCGAGGCGGTTCCAATCGAACACGCGGTAGGTGGTGTCGGAGTTCTGTTGGATTTCATGGATCAGGAATCCGGCGCCGATGGCGTGCAGGCGGCCGGAGGCGATGAAGATCGATTCGCCGGGAGCCGGGGTGATGGCGTGGACACAATCCGCGACGCTACCGTCCGCGATGGCTTGCTCAAAATCGGCGCGGGTGACGCCGTTTTTCAGGCCGACATAGAGCTTCGCGCCGGGATCGCAGTCGGCGATGAACCACATTTCAGTCTTGGGCTCGCCGCCGAGCGAGGCGGCAAGGGAGGCGGGCGGATGCACTTGGATGGAGAGCTCGTCGCGGGCGTCGAGCACCTTGATCAGGATGGGAAAACTCGGGTGGTCGAGAAAACCGGTGCCGAAAATTTCCTCGCGGTGGTTCGTCCACAGCTCATGCAGCGAGCTGCCGTTCCACGGGCCTTGATCGACGACCGACTGTTCCTTCTCGCGGTCCACGATTTCCCATGACTCGCCGAAGGGTTTTGCGGGATCGGGCAGGGTGCGTTGATAGATGCGTTCGAGTTCGCGGCCGCCCCAGACGCGTTCCATGTAGAGGGGATTGAAAGTGATAGGTTCCATGCGCCGAAGAAATAGGCGCTCGAGAGGCCATTGGCAACTCCAGAGCGCGCGGCCTCCTCTCGCCCTGAACCCGGGCAACAAAAAGGGGTCGCACACTCATGCGACCCCAAATGTTTGTCATGAATTCCTTCATGAAACCGGGGACCTCTCCCCTCGACAAATCAAAAGATGCGGGAAATCCGGGTTTTTGTCATGTCCCCAAGAATTGGGACAGCGCCGAAACCCGGGAGGCATGCCGGAATCAGGACAAATCCAGGAATCCGCGGCGGATCGCCTCGCTGACGGCGGCCGGGAGGTTACGGACGTGGAGCTTGTCGAAGCTGCGCTTGATGTATTCGGTGACCGAGTGGGTGCTGATCGCTAGCTCGTCGGCAATTTCCTGACGGGTGAGGCCTTTGGCGGCGAGTTGCAGCACCTCGCACTCCCGGCCGGAGAGGGATTCCGCGTCGGGGATGGGGCTGAGTTGGCGGAAAGTTTGTAGGATCATGCCCGCGATTTTGGGGTCGAGCGGAGTGCCGCCGGAGAGAACTTCCTCCAGCGTTTCCATCAGGCGCGTCGCGCTGCCGGCCTTGACCAGGTAGCCGTGCGCGCCGGCCTCCAGAGCAGCGAAAACCTTAGCCTTGTCGGTGAAAGCGGTCAACACCAGCACCCGTGCTTCGGGCAAAAGCTCGCGCACCTTGCGGATGCCGACGATGCCACTCATGCCGGGCAGCCCGAGATCGGACAAAACGAGGTCCGCCACCAGCCCGCCGCGGAACGCTTCGAGCGCGTCTTCCATGGTGGAAAATCCGCCCACGCACTGATAGCCGCCGCGCTCCTCAAGCACCATCGACACCGACTCGCGGAAATCGGCGTGGTCTTCGATAAGAACCAGCCGGATGGGTTTTTCCTTCAAGGGTGATGATGAGGCCATGGGGGAAGTTTGATAACGCATTTGCGGGCGTTCGCAAAGCCAAGCTTTAACGATTCGCCGCCGGTCTCCGGGACTTCCGTTCCAATGGCACGGTGAGCTTGAGTCGCACGCCCTCGCCGGGCCGGGTCTCGACGCCGAGTTCCGCGCCCAGAGCTTCGGTCCGCTGGCGCAGCGCGCGCAGGGTCGCTGGCCGTTCCAGCCGCGCGGGATCGATGCCGACTCCGTTGTCGGCTATGGTTAGCGTGAAATGGCGGTCCGTGGCTGCGGCGCGGATTTCCGCCGTCGAGGCCTTGGCGTGGCGGATGATGTTGTGCAGCGCCTCCCGGAAAAACAGAAACAGGTGGCGGGTCTCGTCTTCCGGAAGCTCGGTCTGCCAGGCTGCCTCGTCCGCCGTGAATTTCCATTCCACGGTCTCCAACATGATCGAGCTGGTCTCCCGCAAATGCTCGACGGTGCCGATGCGGTGGTCGCCTTCCGGCCGGAGCAGCCAGACGATGTCGCGCACGGCGCTGACCGTCTCCGCGGCGATTCGCTGGATCCGCTTCAGCTCGTCGGACGGACCCGCCCGGCCTTCCGCCAGATCGGCAATCATCTGGATGCTTCCGAGATTGCTGCCGACCTCGTCGTGAAGATCCCCGGCGATTCGCTCGCGCACCTTGATCAGCTCTTGGTTCGCATGAATGCGGTAGCGGATCGGCAGCGCGATGATCAGAAACGCTCCGGCCAGTCCGACAATCGCGATGGCCATCTGCCCGGTGCGCCGCCAGCCAGCGATCAGGCGGTCGGCTTCGGCGCGCAGCTCGTGGCGGCGGGTTTCTAACTGCAACCGCCGGTCCAGCAGGGGCATCCACTCGCGGGTCGAAACAAGGCGTCCGTCCGGGCCGAAGCCGTCGCTGAGCGCGGCTCCGCTCCAATAGCGGCCGCCCGGGGCGATGATGTTAAGCATCCCGTCTGATGAGCTCACCACCTTGCCCAGCGCCAGATTGCGATTTCCCGATAGGACCTCCACCTCGCTCAAGGCGAAGAACGCGGGATAGTTCTCGAAGTCTTTCCACATCTCGACGGCTTCGATTCTAACGTGGCGGCCGCGGACGGCCGGGAAGGCGAGCTCCACCGGATTGTGTCCGGGATTTCGCATTTCGTGCTTCTTGATCAGCGGCCAGTTGGCGGGCGCCGCGGACTCGTCCGTTTCGGAAACGGAGACCGTGAGTTTCCTGGGGAAACCGAATCCGCTCGGCAGGTCGGACGTCGGCTTCCTGGCGGGCAGCAGGCGGACACCGTCCACCGCGGCGGACTCGCCGAGGTCGATAGTCAGCGAGGCGGACTCCCTCGCGCCCGGCCGGCCCTCGGAAAGCCAGCCGACGTTTCGGTTCTCTCTTGCGGGGATCTCCGGGAAACCTAACGGTGTCTGGCCATCGACCAGAAATCCCGGGCTCCAGTGCCATGGCGCGGACGGTGTCGAGCCGCCGAGACTGCGGACCTCGCTTCCACGGGCGATGTTGCGCTCGCCTTCGAAGGCGAACACTTCGGCCCAGGCATGGACGAAACTTCCCTCGCCCTCGTAGTCCGGATGCAGCAGCTCGGCGGAAATTCTCAGGCCCGCCGCTTCGAGCGGGGGGGCGATTTGATAGACGAATGGATGGCCCTTCCTCACCGGGTGGCTGCCGGTGTTCCTTTCGCGGGCGATGCTCCGGATCACCTTGCCCTCGGGGTCTATCAGCTCAACGGTGAAGCTCTCCGGCATGCCGTATTGGGCGTCCAGCCCCCTGGCGTCGTAGCGCCGACTGGGGACCAGCACGATCAGATCGATCGTGGCGGCTTTCGGCCAACGGACTTCGATCGCGTATCGCGAATCGCGCTCGGGCGTGGCTTGCGGGTGAATGCTGGCGAAGCCGCCGGTGCCGCCTTGGTCGTCGATCGGGATTTCCGGCAAGCCTTCCAGCCGGGGAGCGAGGGTTTTCAGCTCGCTTTCAATCTCCTTCAAACGCCCGGAAAAGACCCGCGCCAGGCGCTCGTCCCAGCTGGCATCGGCAGCGAACGCCAATTGAACCGTCAGGAAAGATACGGTCAGAAATCCGGGGATGTGGCGCATATGGAGTGTCTAGAGCAGTGATCCCGGCGGGTCAAAGCCGGACTTCGGTGAGCCATTTCTCGCGGCGGAACCAAGTTTCCTGGCGCTTGGCGTACTGGCGGGTGGCGGCGTTGATGAGTTCCTCGCAGGTGGCGCGGTCGATTTCCCCGGCGACAAGCGCGCGGATTTCGCGGAAGCCGATGGCTTTCTCACAGTTCGTGGAAACATCCGCCAGCGCGGCGACCTCCTCTAACGCGCCGCCGTCAAGCATCGCGCGGGTGCGCAGGGCGATCCGGGCATGCAGGTCGGGCCGGGTTCGTTGGATGACGACGCCGCGGAGTTGTGAGGAAATCTCCGCAGTCTTGGATTCCCAGCCGTCGCGCAGGTCGGAGGCTTTTTGTCCGCTGAGGATGCAGATTTCCAAGGCGCGGGAAACGAAGCGTCGGTTTTGCAGCGCGGTGCGGGCGGCTTCCACCGGATCGAGCTGTTGGAGATGGGCGACGAGGTCGTCTAGCGGGCGGGCGTCCATTTCCTCCCGCACCGCGGCGTCGGCGGTGGGCAGCGGGGCGGCGCCGTGGGTGAGAAACTTCAGATAGAGCCCGGAGCCGCCGGTGATGACCGGAGTCTTGCCGCGCGACTGGATCTCCGCGATGACGGGTTTTGCCAGGTCGACATAGCGCTGCGCATCGGCGGACTCGGTGGGGGCGAGCACGCCGTAGAGGTGGTGGGGGACTTGCGCGAACTCTTCGGAAGAAGGGGCGGCGCTGACGATTTCGAGACCGCGGTAGAGTTGGAAGGCGTCGGCGTTGACGATCTCGCCGTCGAGCTTGCGCGCCATTTCCAAGGCGAGCGAGGATTTCCCGGAAGCGGTGGGGCCGCAGATATAAAACGCTATGGGGTCAGTCCCCGCAGTCTCACAAACTCTCGAGTTCATTGAATCGTTTTCACAGTTTTTTGTTTCGTTTCACCTCACCCAGCATCCGGCTGACCGATCCCGGATGCCCCATTCCCGGACCTTGGCCCAACCACTCCCGGCTCACGGCGGTTTTGCTGGCCAGCAAACCAGCCAGCAGCGCCTTGCGCTCATCCCCTTTGCGCAAGGCCTCCAGTTCCTGGCTGCTAGTGGGCAAACCCAGCTCCGGCGCATAGCGCGAGATCAAGTCTTCGGCGTCTTTCGCACCGTGATCCCGCCAACTCTCCGCCGTGCCTTTCCGCGGTCTTGTTCTTTGGCCGCCTTTCAGTTTCTCCATCAGGCCCAGCAACTGATCCTTGAATGTATCCTCTCCCAAATACCACCCACGCTTCATGGCGGCCTGGGATTTCTCGCCGATTTTTCCTCCCTCTTCCGCTCTCGCCTCCAGCCACGCCACATAGGCGCGTCTGCCCCTGCTGTCCTTGGCCAGTTCGAAGGATTGCAGCACGCGATCTATCTCCAGCCATTTCGGCCCCGTGCCCCGCGCATACCTTGCCAAGCTACTCCAACGATAGTCCGCCAGTTCGCCGTGCAGTCCTCCGGCCAACCCCGCACGGGCGGGATTGAGATGGATGTAATCCGCGACGATGCGAAAATAATGCTGATCCGCGTCGCTCCCGCTCACCGGCACCGCTTTGTAGCGGCCTTGGAACACATGTCCTTTGCGTCCCCGCGCGCGGTTCCAGCCCTGGCTGAAAACGCCAAGCAACCATTTCATGCCCGCGACCAGATTCGTTTGGGGAGTCTCCAGAAGCAGGTGAAAGTGGTTATCCATCAACACCCTAGCCATGGCCGCACCCTACGCTTCTTACCATTACACTTCAATCACTATGTGAGACTGAGGGGACTCGTATGTTGATCCTGACCCCAGCGATGGCTTTCGGTTCGGTTTGACGATTGAACCAGAAGCCTCACACAGCCCCTGGCCCATTGCCAACCTTCCCGATTGCGCTGGCCGCTTGAATTCGCCGAAGGATTAGGATCTTCTTTGCAGCTGAAGTTCATTCGGATTTGCAGCCGGGCGGGGATCGGTCATGGTTCCCGCGATGGACCTGCCGATGGATCTTCTGGGACGCGGACTGCGCGATTTGCGGATATCGGTGACGGATCGATGCAATTTCCGCTGCCGCTACTGCATGCCGGTGGAGGTGTTTGGTCCGGGCCACGCATTCATGCCGCGGGAGGAGTTGCTGACGTTTGAGGAAATCGTGACCCTCGTCGGCACCTTGGTCCCGCTGGGAATAGGGAAAGTCCGGTTGACCGGCGGCGAACCGCTGCTGCGGCGCGGGCTGGATGACTTGGTCGCGCTGCTGGCGGCGGTGGAGGGGGTGAAGGACATCGCCGTCACGACCAACGGAGTTCTGCTCGCCCATCATGCGGAGGCGCTCGCGCTGGCGGGGCTGAGTCGGGTCACGGTGAGTCTGGACGCGCTGGACCCGGAGATTTTCGCAAGGATGAACGGGGTGGGCGCGAAGGTGGAGCGAGTGCTCGCCGGGATCAGCGCGGCGCAGGCGTTCGGACTGCCGGTGAAGGTGAACGCAGTGATCCAGCGCGGGGTGAACGAGGTGGAAATCCTGCCGCTCGCCCGCTGGGCCAAGTCCGCGGGGGTGGATCTGCGCTACATCGAATACATGGACGTGGGCGAGACGAACGGCTGGAAACTCGGCGAGGTGGTTTCGGGCGATGAAATTCTATCCATCCTTGCCGCGGAGTTCCCGCTGGTGCCGCGCGATCCGGCATATCGCGGCGAGGTTGCCGTCCACTGGAGCCACGGTGACGGGGCGGGGGAGATCGGTTTGATCCGCTCGGTGACCCGGCCGTTTTGCCGGGATTGCCAGCGGCTGCGGCTTTCGGCGGACGGGAAAATTTTCACCTGCCTGTTCGCGGTGGAGGGACATGACCTGAGAGGGATTTTGCGGAGCGGGATGGATTCCCGCGTCCTCGCGGAGACGGTGCGCTCGGTCTGGCAGGCGCGGGCAGACCGTTATTCTGAAGAGCGCGGGCGGGGAGGGGCGCCCAAGGCAGAGATGAGCTACCTGGGCGGTTAGGGATTTCTGTGAGCCTTTTTTCAGCCAGAAATGACGTGGTCCATCAGGACGTCGTGCGGTTCGGGGAAGGTGTCGGTCACCCATTGGATTTCGAAGCAAACCCCAAGCTTGAGCGCGTCGGGGCGGGCTTTGGCGAGCATCCGGTCGTAGAATCCGCGGCCGCGGCCGAGTCGCCCGCCGCGCGGGTCGAAGGCGAGACCGGGGCAGATGAAGGCGTCGATGTCAGCCAACGCGACCTCGGGTGATCCGGCGGCGGGTTCGAGGATGCCGAAAGCGCCGTAAACGAAGTCGAGTCCGCTGTGGAAGGTCAGGTCGGTGCCGCGGACCTTCGGATAGACCCACCGCGTGTCCGCGCGCAAAAGGAGGATCGCCGATAGATCCACCTCGCCGGGTAGCGGGGAATAGACGGCGACGGTGTGGAGCGCGGGGTGGGCGAGCAGCCATGTTTCCAGGGCGGCGCAGGCTTTGTCGGAAGCCGGTTGCTGTTCACGCAGGAGCCGCCGCATGGTGTTGCGGAGCTGGGATTTGTCAGGAATTGATTCGGGAATTGCCACTTGCCAACAATCGGACTTCTTCCATCCTTACGCCCGATGATGCGTTTTTGGCAAGTAGCGGCGTTTTTTTGTGCGACGGCTTTGTTTCTCGGTGCGGAGGAACCGCAGAGGTCGTTTTCTTGGAACGCGCCGAAAGTCGTGGCCAGTATGTTCACCGCGGATCTCGGAATGCTCGATACCGAGCGCGAGGAATACGCCACCAACCTCGCGACGCAGGCTTCCAATCAAGTGACGGCGGCCAAGGCATCGCCCGCATCGCTGGCGGACGCGCGGCGCTTGCTCGCGCTGGCGCTCCAGCTTTCGCCGCGCAACAAGCGGGCGGTGGTGGCCAATTTTCAGCTTTCCAAGGGGATTCTGCCCGATGGGGTCGATGGCCATTACAGCCAGCCGGTGTTGGCGCGGCTGATCCTGACTCGCGGGCAGTTGCTCTTGAAACAAGGCGGTGAGGAAAACCAGCGGCTGGCGCGTTTTTTCATCCAGCTCGCCGCCGAGCTGGACCCGAAAAACGAGGACGCTGTTTACGCCAGCGAGGTCCAGCGGCTCGATCACGGAGCGGTGGACTGGGCGTCGATCACCGATCCCGCCGCCAAGAATCCCTGACCTGCGATTTCCACCGTGGCTGCCGAAATCGAACGTAAATTCCTGGTCGCCGATGATTCGTGGCGCGACGGGACTGCCGGCGTGAGGATCGCCCAAGGCTATCTCTCGCAGGATCCGGATCGCACGGTGCGGGTGCGCCTCGCCGGAGAGAACGCTTGGCTCACGATCAAAGGCCGCACCGAGGGCATCACGCGGGCGGAGTTCGAATACGCGATCCCGGCGGATGACGCGCAGGAGCTGTTAGGATTGTGTTTGCCCTCGGTGATCGACAAGACGCGGCACGAGGTTTCCTTCGGCGGGCATCTCTGGGAAATCGATGTTTTTCACGGTGATAACGAAGGCCTGGTCATCGCGGAGGTCGAGCTCGCCGACGAATCGATCTCCCCCGAACTGCCGCCGTGGGTCGGGGCGGAGGTTTCGTTGGACGCACGCTATTTCAACTCCTGTCTGGCGGCGCAGCCTTACGCGCGGTGGGGGTAGCTTGATGGCGGCGGATATTTCCCGGACGTCATCAAGATTGGCGTGAGCCAGCGCTTCATTCTCGGCCAACGGCTGCCCAACCATGTTATGGACAAGCTGGGGACGCTGGTAAAAGTGAGCTACGCCCGGACAAGACCGCGCTGCTAATCCACGATAACGAAGGCATCGAGATGACCCGCTGGGTCGTCCGCTCAACGAATGCGGCCGGATGGTCGGTGGCTGGCTGAGAAGCGTGCCGGTGGCGCCCCGCCTCTCAGCGCAGGCGGCGGCGCGTGACGCGCTGTTTCATATGGACGATGGTCACCACTTGAAACTCATCGGCGCAGACACCGTAAATGATCCGGTAGAAGCCTTCATGCACCTCACGCCAAAGGAGGGTGCGATGCAAGCCGCCTTTCCGAGTGCGTTGAGTCACACCAGGGCATTTGAAAGCGGCAACTCCCACACTGGACAAACCCGGTCGGCTCTGCCATCCATCCGCCCCCATGTTGTCCGAGTTAGCGAAAGCCTATGAACCCCAAGCCGTCGAAGCCAAATGGTATGCGGCCTGGATCGATGGAAAATGCTTCGAAGCCGATCCTTCCTCCGTGAAGGACGGGTATTCGATCGTCATTCCGCCGCCGAATGTCACCGGCATCCTGCACCTCGGCCACGTCCTGAACAACGCTTTGCAGGACATCCTCGCCCGCCGTGCGCGGCAGAATGGCAAGGAAGTGCTGTGGCTGCCCGGCACCGACCACGCCGGCATCGCCACGCAGGCGCGGGTCGAGCGCGAGGTGCGCGAGACGGAGGGCGTGAGCCGCCGCGACCTCGGGCGCGACGAGTTCCTCAAGCGCGTCTGGGATTTCAAAAACAAGCACGGCGACATCATTATCAACCAGCTCAAGCGGCTCGGCTGCTCGTGCGATTGGGGCCGCGAGCGGTTCACGATGGACGCGCCTTACACCGAGTGGGTGAGTCATGTGTTTGTGGAGCTTTTTAAAAAAGGCCTGATCTATCGGGGCAAGCGGATGGTGAACTGGTGCCCGGTTTCACTCACCGCTCTATCCGACGAGGAGGTGATCATGACGCCGCAGCGCTCGAAACTATACTTCATGAAATACGAACTCGCGGACGCACCTGGCGAGTTCCTGGAAATTTCCACCACTCGTCCGGAAACCTTGATGGGGGACGTGGCGGTGGCGGTGAATCCGAAGGACCCGCGTTTTTCGAAATACATCGGGCGCAAGGTGTTCCGGCCGTTTCCGCATGCGGAGATTCCGATCATCGCGGACGACCATGTGGACATCGAGTTCGGCACTGGCGCGTTGAAAATCACCCCGGCCCACGACAAGGCGGACTTTGAAATCGGCATCCGCCACAATCTGGAAATCATCGACGTTCTCACTCCGGACGCGCACATCAACTGCCCGGATTGTCCGGATCTTCACGGCCTCGACCGCATCGTCGCGCGCAAGCGGGCGGCGGCGAAGCTGGAGGAAATGGGTCTGCTGCTGAAAGTGGAGGAATACGAGAACAACGTCGGTTACTCCGAGCGCGGACATGTGCCGATCGAGCCGCGCATTTCCATGCAGTGGTTCCTGAAATATCCCTGCGTGAAGGAAGCCGCCGACGCGGTGGCGAACGGCGACATCAAGTTCCGCCCCGAGCGCTGGGCCAAGACTTACGCGCACTGGATGGAAAATCTCCAGGACTGGTGCATCAGCCGCCAGCTTTGGTGGGGGCATCAGATCCCGGTGTGGTATCGTACGGAAAAACTCCAATCGCTCAAAACCGCCGAGTCGCTCGATACGTCCCATATGTCCTATGGAGACCTATACGTCGGAACCGAGCCTCCCGCCGATCCCGAAAACTGGACCCGCGACGAGGACGTGATGGACACGTGGTTTTCCTCATGGCTATGGCCGTTTGCGACGATGGCGAATGTGGGTGAGAAAACTCCGACCTTGAAGAAATTCTATCCGACCGACGATCTCGTCACCGGTCCCGACATCATCTTTTTCTGGGTCGCCCGGATGATCATGGCGGGCTACGAGTTCACCGGCGAGCTGCCGTTCAAGAACGTCTATTTCACCTCGATCATCCGCGACCTCAAGGGACGGAAGATGTCGAAGTCGTTAGGAAACTCGCCGGACCCGGTCGAGCTGATGGAGAAATACGGCGCGGACGGACTGCGCTTCGGGCTGATGCGCATCGCGCCGGTGGGCAGCGACTTGCGTTTCGACGAGGTTTCCATCGAGGAAGGCCGGAATTTCGCCAACAAACTCTACAACGCCTGCCGCCTCCGCCAGATGGGCGGCGAGCCGTATCAGGCTTTGGAAAGCATGGACGGGCTCAATCCGTTCCATCTCAACGCGATGGCCAAGCTCGACGAGCTGGCCGCGGATCTTGAGCGGCTTTACGCGGAGTATCGCTTCGGCGAGATTAGCCACCGCTTGTATGAATTCCTATGGAACGATTTCTGCGACAAGTTCCTCGAAGCGCTCAAGCTCGACCTCCGCGACACCGCGCCGCCGGAAGTGAAGGCGCGGACGCTGGGCGTGTTCGACGTGATCATGGGCCGTTATTTGCAATTGCTCAGTCCTTACATGCCGCACGTGACGGAGGAGCTTTCCGAGCGGATGGGTTACGTGGCTCCGGGGGAATTCCTCATGCAAAAGGTGTTGCCCGCAGCGCCGTTGCTGGCGGAGATCCCGGCGGAAACGGTCGCCGCCGCGCAGGCGCTGGCGGCGGAGATTTACGAATCCGCCGGCCGGATGCGGAACTTGAAGGCGGAATACAAAATGGGTTCGCGCAAGGACATCAAGTTCGTGATCAAGGCCGCGCCCGAGTGGTTGGCCGGGCAGACGAAAACGCTCGCCCTGCTCGTCGGCGCGGAGGAAATCACGCTGGATAACGCCTACGAAGCGCCAAAGGGCACGCCGGCGGCGGTCACCGGGATCGGCGAGGTTTACATGCCGCTGGAAGGCTTGATCGACGTCGAAGCCGAGCGCGCGCGCCTGACCAAGGAGATTTCCAACATCGAGATTGAGGTCAAGAAGTGCGAAGGCAAGCTGGGGAACGCCAGCTTCGTGGACCGTGCACCGCCGGAAGTCGTGGTGCAGGAAAAGGCCCGGCTTGAGGATTGGAAGGCGAAACTGATCCAGCTCGGCGAGATGCTGGCCGCGTTGGCATGATCGCTTGCCAAGCTGGGCTCATTGAATAGTGTTGCAGGGTGACAACTGATGCATGACGAATCTCAGCAGCATTTCTGAAATCAGCGATTCTTTGCGCGAACTCCTCGAAGTGGCGGGTTTTCCCGATGCGGAGTCGCTCGCCAAAGCTGGGGTGGATGAGTTGGCCAGCGAGCTTGAGCGTGTGAACCGGATTCTCCAGATCGCCGAGAGGACTCCGGACCGGGGCTGCGTCGAGGCGTGGATCGCCTCCGCTCGCGAGCTCACGGGACTGACAAATGTTGCGAAGGTGGAAGTCGCGATACCCGTCAATCAGGAGATTTTGCCGGCAGTGGCATTGATGCTGGAAAGCGCGCCGTTTGCGATTCCGCTGTCGGCGCGCCTGCTGACGGACCGGGAGTTGGCGGTGTCGGACATCCCGTCGGCAATTTTTTTCAACCGCTATTCCGGCGACTTGGAGGTGAAAGTGGGAGAGCGCATTCCCGCGCCGAGACATGGTCGGGCGATCACTCCGTCCAACAACCTGCGGATTGCCGACACCTCGGCGACGCGAAAGGAAATCGATACTTCCCGGATCAAGACTTTCGAAGCGATGGGTGTCCCGACGGCACCGCCGTTTAGCCCGATAGCGGCGGATGCGAATGATCGGGTCGCCCTGATTCGCGCGCCGCGGGTGGAAACCAACCGCGGTCGCGACCCGCAATCCCGCCGCTATATCCGCGGAGTGCTGCACAGCCATCCGGCGTCGATCAGCTTTGGCGCGTTGGTGACGCTGGTCATAGCGGCCATGCTGCCGCTGGGAATCATCTCGGCGCTCTTGTTGCTGCTTTCGGTTGAAATCCCTGAGCGATTCGCTTGGGTTCCGAAGTGGATTCTGGTGTTTCCGCTGAGCCTGCCGTTGTTTGGCACTGCCTATTTGATCTGGGGGCTTCAAGGGAAATGCCGGATTTGCACCCAGAAGATGTTCGTCCCGAAGATTTGCTTGAAAAACTCCAAGGCGCACCGCATTCGTGGCTTGGGTCATATAATTCCGGTCTCGATCCACATCCTTTTGTTCAAATGGTTCCGTTGCCCGTATTGTGGGACGCCGGTGAGGTTGAAAAAATGAGGCGCTTATTTCCATGGGGCTTGGTTTTGGCAGTCGCACTGAGTTCTTGCGCCAAGCTGGGTTTGGGGGGCAAGCCCGTGGAAAAGAAGCCGACGGGGCCGTTCGGACCGACGGGGATTCCGCCGCAGCTTCGCTCGCAAAACTCCGATCCCGGCACTCCGGTGGTCGCCGGAGGAAATAGGCCTTCAGCGCTGAGCATCACCCCGGAAGAGGACATCGTTTACACCAATCCCGACGATCCGGACGCCGCCATTCCCGAGTTGTCGACCCTGCTGTCCTCTGCCAAGCGCGGGCCATGGGAGGACAGCGAAACCATCGCCAAGCTCCGCTCGGTGCGCGAGGGCAAGCCGCTGCTTATTTGGTTCACGGATTCCGCCAGCAGCCCGATGTGCAAGGCTTTGAGTCAGGAATTGTTCTCCACCAACGACTTCGGTAATTGGGCCAGCGAAAAGCTCGTCCGCCTGCGGGTGGACAGCAACGTGAAAATCTCCGATCCCGATCTCGATTTGGGTTCCTCGGAAGACCGGCGAGTGACGGTGAGGAGTTACAATGCCGCATTGAAAAAGCGTTACAAAGTCATGGGGCATCCCTCGCTGATTTTGCTCAGCCCGAGCGGGGAAGTCATTGGCCGTTACCGTGGCTACAAGCGCGGTGAGGCGGATTTCCTCTGGGGCCAGATCAAGCACGCCGAGGCGGTTTCCGCAGAGTCCTACAAGGGCTGGCGCGCCGGTCTGGAGAAAAAGGGTTATCGCGAGTGGCAGGACCGCAAAGACCGGAAAATTTTTGCCAGGCTCACATCCTACTCCAAAGGCACGCTGACCTTCATCGAACCCGATGGCACCCGCTCACGCACCCGGGAGGAAACCCTCTCGGACAAGGATCGGGCATGGATCGCCGAGCAGAAAAAAATGAGGAATCTCCAATAAATGAAACGCCCGGTAGGCTGAATTCCGGGGATGGCGGGAATTGGCGGGGATCTGGCTTGATTTGTTAAGAACTACGAAATAATTTCCGGGACTGCATTCCGCATCGTGAAAAAGCGTCGTCCCAAATCCTCTGCCAAGCGCCCGTTGAAAAACCAGCGGCGGACGCGGATTTCCTTTGCGGAGGTGCTCAGCTCGGCGAACCGGCGGGCGCATGAGCAGGCGAACCGCCGGAGTGGAAAGCGCGGCGAGAAGTTCGTGTGGGCCGCGGTCGCGGAGACCGAGTTCGACGATGAGATGGAGCCCGCCGCGTGGCTGAAGCGGCTGATGAGGTGGAGCTTGGCCTTGATGCTTTTGCCGCTGTGCTGGGTGACGAGCTGGACGTTCCTGTCGAGATTCTCACAGGCCGCGGTGGATCAGGATTTCTGGAAAACGGCCGAGTTCTGGTATTTCGCGACAGGCGCGCTGGTGATGGTCGGCTGGTTTTGGTCCGGCTTGTTGCAGTCGTTTTTCCTGTATCTTTACGTGCTCGGCCATGAGCTGACGCACGCGTTGTTCGTGGTGCTCTATCGGGGGAAAGTGACCGATTTCCACGTCAGCACCAGCGGCGGCTACATCACGACGAACAAGACGAACCTGATCATCGCGCTGTCGCCATATTTCGTGCCGTTCTGGTCGGTGGTGTGTGCGGTGCTTTACGCGGTGGCGCGGCATTTCGCCGGACTTTCCCAGGAATGGGACCGCTTGCTTTACGCGGTGATGGGCATCACCTGGACCTTCCACATGGTCTGGACCTTGTGGATGATCCCGCGCGACCAGCCGGACTTGAAGGAAAACGGCACCTTTCTCTCGCTGGTGGTGATCTATCTGGCAAACCTGCTGGTGCTGGCCGGCTTGCTGTGCATGGCGGGGGACTCGCCGTGGCAGAACACCCGGGAATTCGCGATGGAGTGGCTGCGTCATGCGGTGACTTGGGGCGACATGATGCTGCGCCGGGCGAACGAGGCGATCGCCGCTTTCCGCGCGGCGGGACGGTTCTGAGGCGGGCGGTTTTCCGGGTTGATATCGGGGACGCGCGGAAGGATGCTACGGCCGTGATTTATCTGGATGCCAACGCGACCACGCCGCTTCCGCCGGAAGTGTTGGAGGCGATGTTGCCGTGGCTGCGGGACGGGTTTGCGAATCCCTCGGGCAGCTATGCGGCGGCGAAGCTGGCGCGGCGGGCGATCGATCAGGCCCGCAGGCAGGTGGCCGAGTTGATCGGCGCGCAGCCCGGGGAAATCGTCTTCACCGGTGGCGGCACGGAGAGCGTGAACACCGCGCTTCACTCGCTGGACCGCTTGACGGGGCAGGGGACGGCCGTGGTTTCCGCCATCGAGCACAGCGCCGTGTTGCGCTTTGTGGAAACCCTAACGAGGGATCAGCTGCGGGTTCCCGTGGACTCTGGCGGCCGCCTGGAAATGGAGGCGTTCGCACGGGCGCTGGACGGTGCCGCCTTGGTCTCGCTGATGGCGGCTAACAACGAAACCGGCATCATCCAGCCGCTGCGCGAGGCCGCGGCGCTGGCCCGCGAGCGGGGAGTGCCGGTGCATTCGGACGCGGTTCAAGCGGCGGGAAAAGTCCCGCTGAACGTGCGGGATCTGGGCGTGGACCTGCTTTCCATTTCGGCGCATAAATTCCACGGTCCAAAGGGCGTGGGCGCGCTTTACGTGCGCGAGGGGTTGCGCTTCGCGCCGCTTCTTCACGGCGGCGGGCAGGAGGCGGGGCGGCGTAGCGGCACCGAGAACACGGCGGGCATCGTCGGCATGGGGGCAGCGGCGGCGTGGCTGGCGAGGGCCGCGAAGGAGTCCGTCGGAGCGATGCGCGACGCGCTCGAGTCCAGGGTGTTGGCGGAGATTTCCGGAGTCACGGTCAATGGTGACCTCGCCCACCGGCTTCCTAACACCAGTCATCTTTCATTCGATCAGTGCGATGCGGCGGGACTACTGATCCTTCTCGATGAAGCGGGAGTCGCTTGTTCCGCAGGGTCCGCTTGCATGACCGGCAAGCAGCGTCCTTCCCATGTCCAGCTCGCGATGGGCATCCCCGAGGCACGGGCGAAAAGCAGTTTGCGGATCAGTTTCTCCCGGCTCAACACGCTGGAGGAAGCGGTGGCCGCGGCTGACCTGCTGCGAAAAGCCGTGGAAAAACTGCGGCGGGTGCAGGGGGCCGGCGTGGGGCCGGTGGTGGTGTATTCACCCGGCTGAAACACGGGTTTCAGCGCCCGGCGGCTTGTAAGCGGAGCAGCGGCTCGCGAGTCCTTTTGTCGGTGGTGGCTCCCAGCGATTTTGCAACGAGCTTCGCCAATTCGTCGCGCTTGTTGCTCTTCTTGAGGATGGCGGTGGCGGCGTCCTCGGCGGCGGTCCGGAGCTCGGCTTTGGGACTGAACTGGACGACGGTTAGCAACGAGTCGAACTCGGAGTCGCCTGCGGCGGTGCGCAGGACTTGCATCGCGGCGACGGCGGAGCGTACGTCCGGCGAGGTGCGCGCGAATTCCAGCAAGGCGGGAGCCATCGAATTGTTGGCGCGTAGCGCGAGCACTTCGAGAATCATCGCCTCGCGGACTTCGGGCAGGATTTGCGTGCTGGTGGTGGCGAACGCGGTGAGGCTCGCGTCGATGTCGCTGCCGTCACTGGCTTTTGCCAGAGCGAGCGCTTTGAAGATGTTTTTCTGTTTTTCCTCGGTATCGGCATTGGCCGCAGCTTCGAGGAAACGGTTGAACTCCGCGCCGGTCATCGCAATTTCGGTGGTCCCGTCCGCCGCCGCCTCGACGAGCATGACTTCGTAGCGTTGGCTGGCTTTGCTTTGTTTGATTCTGGCGGCGAGGATCAAACTCAGGCCGACAATGACGACGAGTGAAGCCGCGGCGATGGCGATTTTCAGGCCTTTGCCGGAACTTTTCGGGGGGGGGGCGATGTAGGGTCTTGCTGGCAGGCCATGCGGGGCGGACGTCGGCGTGGGTGGAAGGTCGTCCGGAATTTCGTGCGAGGA
Source organism: Akkermansia muciniphila (assembly GCA_945879075.1). Classification (GTDB taxonomy): domain Bacteria; phylum Verrucomicrobiota; class Verrucomicrobiia; order Verrucomicrobiales; family Akkermansiaceae; genus Luteolibacter; species Luteolibacter muciniphilus_C. The sequence goes on from CAMCUY010000011.1 coordinate 33,243, forward strand.
CGTGTAAATGCTGGGTTTCGAGCCCTCGGGCGGCAGCAGCGGCTGGGGCGCGGTGATGACTTGGGGTGGCTCGGGGGCGGGCTCGGGCTCGACGGGTGCAGTTGCTTGAACGGGCGGCACATAGCCGGGAGGCGCCATCCGCGGATCGGTAACGACTCGTTTGGGGGGGGCGACTGGCTGGACGGCGGCGGGAGCCGCCATGCGGCGGCGGGGACCGGCCGGGATCGCGGGTTTGGCGGTCCCGAGGCTCATCGTCGGATTGGGATTCTTGTCGTTTTTCAAGAACACCAGAAGCGCGTCTCTCGCCGATTCGGGGCGATCGTCCGGCATCCGGTTGATGAGCCACATGATCCAGTCACAGACCCAGAGGGGAATGTCCGCACGGATTTCCTGAATTGGAACGACGCGGTGATGGAGGTGGGCGACCATCACGTCGTGGCCGGTTTCCCCGGTGAACGGATACTTGCCGGTCAGCGCCTGATAGTAAACGCAGCCCATCGCGTAAATGTCCGAGCGGGCGTCGAGCGGGATCCGCTCGAATTGCTCGGGTGCCATGAAAAAGATCGAGCCGAACACCGCTTCGATTTCCTGCAAGTCCTCCAGTGACTGGGAATGAGCTAGGGTGGCTAGGCCGAAATCCACGATTTTCATCTGGAATTTCCCCGAAGGGAGCCAGGTGAGCATCAAGTTGGAGGGCTTGATGTCGCTGTGGATGAGGCCGAGTTCCTGCGCGGCGATGAGGGCTTCCAGCGTCTGGAGTGAGAGTTCGCGGAAGTCAGGCCAAGTGAGCGGGGCTTGCTCGATGAGTTCGTCGAGGGTTTTGCCGCTGATCAGTTCCATCACCACGTAGGGGCCGTCTTCGTCCGCGCCGACGTCATAAACGGTGACAATGTTAGGGTGCTGGAGCGAGGCGAGCGCACCGGCCTCCTTGATCAACTGGCGGGTGGATTCCTCCAGCAGGTCGGGAGCTCCGGCGCTTACTGAAATCCGTTTGATCGCGACATCGCGACTCATCCGGGTGTCATATCCCCGATAGACCGCGCCCAGTCCACCCTGGCCGATTTTTCCGCGGATTTCGTAACGATCTTCCATGATTCAGTCGTTTTTCAAAATGTAAAGTGATGCCCCGGGCCGCAACGGAAGCCCTGTCGCCGTGCGGAATGCGTCCTGATAAATCTTGAATCGCTCGGAACTGGCGACTCGTTGAAGTAAGGTGATTTCGAACTCCTGGTGGGCTGAATAATGGTCTGACATGAACTCATTCGAAAAAATCTGAGCAAGTTTAGGAAGATTTCACCTGAAGTTCAACCCTTGTTCCTGTCTCGCTCCCGGGAAATCGTCGCGATGATCAAAAGCGAAACGGTCGAGCACATCGGCATCAGCATGGCGGCGAGCAGCGGGCTCATTTTCCCGGCGCCGAAAAGCCCATCGTGCTGAGAGCGAAAGCCCCGCATTGCCCCATCCGCGCCGCCAGTCGCCGCCGTTCTTGGTCGCCGTTCTTGGTCGCCGTTCTTGGTCGCCGTTCACCGCGCCCACCGCTACCCAGCATCTCCTCTGACAAACCAAGCGGCATTGAGGAAATCGCCCGGGGTTGTTGACAATCGTTTCACAAGCCCGCTGGAGGATTGCCATCCGGGCCAGGTCGTTTCATCGTCGCGCCCGCTTATGGCCGTCGAAACCAAACCCGCACCCGCTTTCCGCAAAACCGCAGAACTCCAACAAGGAGCGACCGCGGTGGAGGATGTCACCCGCGCCCTGCCACACGCGCTTGGGCCGGAGAAAAGCCTGCTTTCCTCGATGTTGCAGGACCCGCAGGAATACATCGGTGTGGCCATCGAGGAAAAGCTCACGCAGGACCATTTCTATCTGCCGTCGCACTCGACCTTGTTCGCGTTTCTCATCGAGCTGTTCGAAGCTGGAAACGAAGTCGAGCTCGTCTCTCTGGTGCAGCGACTGTTGGACCGCGGCCTTCTCGACCGCGTCGGCGGGCCGTCGTCGCTGACGGACCTTTACACCTACGCGCCGAGTCCGGGGCATTTCCGCCACCATCTCCAGCACGTGAAGGACAAGTTCGTTCTGCGTTCGATCATCCAGAATTCCAACGAGGCCATCGCCCAAGCCTACGACGCACCGGACGAGGTCGAAGCTCTGCTAGACACGGTGGAGGCCAAGATGCTCGCCATCCGCGAAGGCTCGGAAACGAACAAGGCGCCCACCATCAAGCAGTCGGTGCACGATGTCATCGAGCAGTTCCAAGCGCTGCTCGCCGGTGAAAAAGGCGCGCAGGGAATTACCACCGGATTCGAGGATCTCGACCGCATGAGCAGCGGCTTGAAACCGGGGGAAATGTTCGTCGTAGCCGCCCGTCCGTCGATGGGAAAAACCTCGTTCATGATGAACATGGTCGAGCACATCTGCATGGATCAGAATAAGTCGTCGATGGTGTTTTCCTGCGAAATGAGCGCCTTCCAGCTCGTGCAACGCCTCGTTTTCTCGCGCGCGAAATTCGCGATGAGCCAGCTCTCCCGCGGCTACGCACCGACCAAGGGCGACCTCCAACGGATCCAGCGCGCCGCGGTCGAAACCTCGGCGGCCAAGCTGTTCATCGACGACACGCCGGGCATTTCCATCAACGAACTCCGCGCCAAAGCCCGCCGCAAGAAGCGCGACGAGGACATCCAGTTCATCGCCATCGACTACCTCCAGCTGATGAAATCCCGTACCAAGCAGGCGGAAAGCTCGCGCGAGCGGGAAATCGCCGAGATTTCCGCCGGCATCAAGGGGCTCGCCAAAGAGCTCGGCATCCCGATCTGCATTCTCGCCCAGCTCAACCGGGGACCGGAAAGCCGCGCCGGCAAAAGCCTCGGTGTGCCGCGGATGTCCGACCTCCGGGAGTCCGGCTCCATCGAGCAGGACGCCGACATGGTCGGCCTGCTCTATCGAAACGCCTACTATGCGGAGAACGACGAGGAGCGCGAAGCGGAAGCGGGTAAGGCCGAGCTGGTCCTGGCGAAAAACCGCAACGGCGAGACCGGCAGCATACCGCTCACCTTCATCGCCGACCTGATGCGCTTCGAGACCGGCCCGCCGGCGCGGGAGGCGGAGTAGCGGCGATCACCGGTCGCCGAGAGGTGTCCCGGTTGAGTCAGCCGGGACACTTTCCCCGACCTCGCGGCGACCGCTGGTCGCCGCCACTTTCATTCGTTCCAGCAAGACTGGATCCGCCTCCAGCGCGTCGGCTATCGCGCCGATGACCTTGAGCGTGGGGCGCGAGACGTGGTGCTCCATGCCCTCGACGTCCTTGTAAATGGTTTCCTCGTCGATGCCGAAGAGGCGCAGGAAACGGGTGAGCGTCTCGTGGCGCTCAATGATGGCGAGGGCGATGCGGCGGCCTTCCTCGGTGAGGACGGTGCCGCGGTATTTCTCGTGGTTGACGAGGCCTTCCGCGTCGAGGCGCTGGAGCATGTTGGTGACGCTGGCCTGGGAAATACCGAGATTTTTCGAGATGTCCACGGCGCGGGCGTAGCCTTTTGACTCGATCAGATGGAGAATCTGCTCGAGGTAGTCGTCCATGGCAGTCGAGCCGCTGGTGCGCCGGGGTGGTGACGTCATGAGGGGGGATACTAACGAGCGGAACCGGGGAGGGAAAGCACGGTTTTTTGAGTGCGACGAACCTGCTTTCCGGCGTTGCAGCTGAAACACCTGTCGGGCGGGACCGGAGCGGGGGAAAACAGGGGACTACCAGGTCAGGAAACGCTCTTCCGAAGATCCCTCAAGCTCCAAAGAACCCCGCTTGCGGGCTTGGCGTTTCCTTTCAGCTTCCTTGCCCCTGTTTTTCGCTTCGATCCAAAGCGCTCGCGACACCTCGCAAACGCCTCATCGATGAAACCACGGCTGCCGATCACCGCCCCGTCCGTAAAATAACGGACCCGGCAGCGCAGCATTCTGCCGAGAGGGATTTCTCCATCCATGCCGCGTTCGTTTTCCGCATCCTGTAATGAAATTCCTTTGCGCAAGGTCTTCGTCGCTAACTTTCCATCCAGGCCAACTCTTTCCGCCGATTTCTTAACAGCGCCCGTCATAAGCAATTTCCGGTATTCGCGGGAAACTTCGCCCGCCCACAAATCGGCATCCGCGCCAGCACCTTGGTGGGCGCGCAAAGCACGCACCAGGCCGGCTCGCGCGGTTTTCCCATTGCCCTTCGATCCTCCTCCAATTGCCTCACCGTAACTGCTCCACCGGTAATCCGCAGGATCCTTCACCATCCCGGCGCGCACCGGATTCAGGTCGATGTAGGCGCAAATCGTCTTCGCCGCGATGCCGTCCTCCACGATCACGCTCTTGAAACGGTCCTCCCACAGCCGGCCCGTCCTGGAATGTGCCCGGTTGAACCATTGGGTAAAACGTTGCAGCAACCCTTTCATGAATTCGCCCAGATCGTGCATCCTGTAGGTGAAACGTTTGTGAATCGCAGCCACCGCCTCATCCAGACCCGTTTCGTGCGCATGAATCATCGTTCTGGCGTCCGCCAGTTCCTTCGCCACCCCGGCCACCAACGCCTCGCTGTAAATCGACGACAAACGCTGCAGCAGCTCTTCATCCGAAAGCCCGCTCTCCGCCATCGGCGGCACCTCCAGGAGAATATGGAAGTGATTGTCCATCAGGCAGTAGGAAGTAGCCCGGCACCCCGTGAATTTCTCCTGCAAACGCATCAACGTCCGGAATTTCTCCTTCTCCTCCACCCCCAACACAAACCGCCGGTCCACCACCCGCGAGATCACGTGGTAAAACACCGGCTTCCCGGCGGATTTCCGCCACTCGGCCAGCCAGCGTGACTTTCTGCTCATG
>CAMCUY010000012.1 GCA_945879075.1 Akkermansia muciniphila
GCAGCCGCCAAGCCCGCCGCGATCCGGAACACTTCGAGCGCAAGGTCATGCCTCCCGCGCAAATGGGCGATCTGGTCCGTCGCATCCGTGCGGGCCACCGTCCGGTCATCGAGGAAGACGCAACCGCGGAGGTGCTGCCGTGAGGTTTCTGTCGGTCATCGCCACGGCTGTATTGATTGCCAACGTGTATGCCCTCGTCGAGCCGCTTCAGGTCGAGCAACCCAAGCCGGAGGAAATCGCCGGAGACCTCAAGCCGTCGTCCGACATCGCCGAGAAATTCCTGCCCGCCTATTTTGCCGAGCGCCCCAAATCTTTCCTGATCGATCCCCAGGGTCTGCTCTCTCCGGCCGACTACCGGGACCGCCTGAGCTTCCTCAATTACCACGCCACCGACTCGTCCATCGACCTGTTCGTTTACGTGATGGGCGGCGAGCAGGACATCCCCAGCGAGGTCCGCGAGGAGGAAATGATCGAGCGCTTTTTCTCGGAGGGCCGCCCCGCCGTGGTTGTTTACTACTATCTCGGCGCGCCGCAGCGCTCGGTGGTTTATCTCAGCCCGTCCATCACCGATTCGGTCTCCGCGGCCGAGCAACACCGGGCGCTTGAAAGCTCGGTGATGCAGGCGATAGAAAAAACCAGGCCCGCCGAGCAAATCGAGAAATTCCTCGTCCAGATGTCCATCCGCATCTACTGGATGGAGCGGATGTTAGCCGGTGAGCCGGCCGCTGCCGACGCTCCGACGCAAGTGGTCTCCGTCGCCATGAAGCAGGCCGCCACGAAATCCGCGAAGCTGCTCAAGCTCCAGGAAACCGCCTCCAAGTTCGCCGCTCCCGGCGGCATGGTTCTCGGCGCCATCGTGCTCGTCTTGGGATTCAACCGCTGGTTGCGGCTCAGCGCGCGCTACCGGTTCCCGGATTTCGAGGTCGAACCCCGCCTCGGCGGAGCGCACGCCGCCGGAGTCGGCGCGGTGATTTCCTTCGCGAGCGCCGCCGTGCCGCCCGCCTCGCAGCGCGACCAAGTGCCAGATTATTTGCGGCGGGCGTAAGGAATTGAGAGATTTCTGTCCCAACCCTCATTCCATGCGCGACCCACTCCGGGTTTGGCGTTCACCCTATGGAACTGGCGGGAAAGCGTGGAATGCCGGAAGCTCTGGGAAACTTCCGGTTGAGGCCGCCGGAAGCCGCTTGCATGGCGGCGATTGCGGGGGAAAGCTCGGGCATGACCGATTGGGAAAGTCGCTATCAGGCGGGGGACATGCCGTGGGAAAAGGGGCTCGCTTCGCCGCCTTTGCTGGAGCTGCTGGAGAAATTTCAAGATTGGGGAGACGGGCCGGTGTTGGTGCCGGGCTGCGGATTCGGGCATGACGTGCGGGCGCTTGCGGGCCTCGGGATCTCGGTGCTGGGGCTGGATTTGGCGCCGACGGCGGTGGCGCGGGCGCGGGAATTTCCGGGAACCGGGAGGGAGAGTTACGAGGTGGGAAATTTTCTGGACCCGGAATGGCGGACGGGGCGCGAGTTTGCGGCGCTGTGGGAGCACACGTGTTTTTGCGCGATCGATCCGGGCGACCGGACGCGTTACGCGGAGGCGGCGGCGGGTTGTCTGCGGGAAGGCGGTTTGCTGGCGGGGGTGTTTTTCCTGACGCCGTTCGATCCGGGCGAGGAATCGGCGGGGCCGCCCTTCGGGGTGACGGTGGAGGAGTTGGACGCGTGGTTTTCCCCGTGGTTCGAGCGGGTGAATGGCTGGGTGCCGCAAGCCGCATTTCCGGGACGGGCGGGCCGGGAATGGATCGGATTATTTCGCAGGATCGCGCAGCCATGAGTTGCGGGAAAGACAGGATGCCGGTAGCTTGCCTCTCAACCAACGTGATGAAGTTCTCAAGGATTTTCCCGATGCTGGCGCTGCTGCCGTGGTGCGCGTTTTCCCAAGAGGGCCGGATTCATGTGAACGACCTGAAGGCGCCGGAAAACCGCAAGGACCTCGAAACCATCCAAACGGCGGTGGGCGACGCGCTGCCCAAGGCGCGGGCGGCGACGGTGTGTATCGAGATTTCGGAAGGCTCGGGGACCGGAGTGATCGTCTCCGCGGACGGCCTGCTCCTAACGGCGGCGCACGTGGCGACGGGGGTGAAGAAAAAGGTGACGGTGATCCTGGAGGACGGCACCCGGCTGAAGGCGGAAACGCTGGGCCTGTTGGCGGATAAGGACGCGGCGATGATCCGGATCACGGAGCCGGGGATCTATCCGTTTGTGGAGATTGACCGCGCGGAAACGACCAAGCTCGGAGACTGGGTGTTCTCGCTCGGGCACTCGGGCGGCTTCGACAAGGAGCGCGGATCGGTGGTGAGGCTGGGCCGCTTGGTAAGGATCGGCAACGCGACGTTTCAATCCGACTGCATGCTGATCGGCGGCGATTCGGGCGGGCCGTTATTTGATCTGACAGGGAAGCTGGTGGGAATCCACTCGCGGGTGGGCCAGCAGATGCAGTTGAACATGCACGTGCCGATGACGGAATTCATCGCGAACTGGGAGGGAATGCTGAAGGCGGAGTTCATCGGCGAGGGGCCGTATGCGGAGAAGCCGGTGAAGGGAAATGGTTTCCTCGGCCTGGCGACGGAGGCCCGGACGGAAGGCGGCCTGCGGGTGACGAAGGTGGGCGACAAGAGTCCGGCGCAGGAAGCGGGGATCAAGGAAGGTGATGTCTTGTTGAAAATGAACGGCGTGGCCTTGGAGAAACGCGGGCAGATGCAGGAGCTGCTCAAGGAAATGTCGGCCGGGGAGGAACTCAGTCTCGAAACGGAACGCGGCGGCAAAGCTAAAACATTTACCCTCAATCTCGGTGAACGCTAACTGGATTCTCTCAATCGCTAGCGCCGGCCTGACGCTCGCCGCAGCCGGCCAGCAAAGCCTGGATTCCGCCTATCGGACCACGGGCACGGCGGTGGTGGCGGCGTTCGAAGCGCAGCGCCAGATCCTGCAAACATCAAGCGCGGTGATGCTGGATGGGCGGAAGGAGATCGGCTACGGCGTGGTGATTTCCGCGGACGGGCACATTCTGAGCAAGGCGAGCGAGGTGATCGACGCGAAGTCGCTCGCGGTGACGGTGGACCAGACGCAATACCGCGAGGTGAAGGTGCTGGCGGTGGACCCGTCCTGGGACGTCGCGCTTTTGAAAATCGAAGCGGGCGGGTTGGTGCCAGTGGTTTACGCGCCGACGAGTGAGGTGCCGCAGGGGGCCTGGGTGGTGGCGAACGGCGCGACGACCCGCACGGCGAGGCGCTTGCTCGCGGGGATCGTGAGCGCGAAAACCCGCGAGATTCCGGCGAGCGGCGGGGCCGCGCTCGGGGTGGTGCTGAACGGGAAGTCGAAACTTCTTGAAGTGGACGCGGTGAATGAAAAAAGCGGCGCGAAGGAGGCTGGCTTGCAGAAGGGCGACGTGATTTTAGCGATCGAGGGCAAGAAACTGAAAAAGATCGAGGACATCGCGGAAATCCTTAAGGACCGCAAGGCCGGCAGCACGGTGAAGATGACCTACCGCCGCAAGGGCGAGGAAATCACGGTGGATGTTAGGCTGGCCGCCCGCGGCGAGATGTTTACCGACCAGATGAACCGCAACGATCAGATGAGCGGCGAGTACTCGCCGCGGCGCAGCGGATTTCCACGGGTGATGCAGCACGACATCCTCGGCAGCAAATCGGTGGTGGGCGGGCCTTTGCTCGATCTCGACGGGCGCTGCATCGGGATGAATATCGCGCGGGCGAACCGCGCGGAGAGCTTCGCGATCCCGGTGGAAGATCTCAAGGAACTGGCCGGGCGCTTGATGAAGCAGGCGGGAAATTAGTCAGCGACCGGCGGCGCGGTGGGATTTGAAAATCGCCAGCGTCCGCTCGCGCTCGGTTTTGTGATCCAGGCAGGGCAGGGGATAATCCGGGGCGATGGGGCGTCCGTCCTTGGGCGCTTCGTGCAGGCGCGACGGATGGATTTTGGCGAGCTCGGGCAGCCATTTTCTGATATAATGACCGTCTGGGTCGTAGCGGGCGCTCTGGGACCACGGGTTTTGAATCCGGAAATACGGCGCGGCATCCGCTCCGGTGCCCGCCGACCACTGCCAGCCGCCGTTGTTCGAGGCGATTTCTCCATCGACGAGATTTTGCATGAACCACGATTCGCCCTGCTTCCAGTCGATGTGGAGGTCCTTGGTGAGGAACATCGCGGTGATCATGCGCAGCCGGTTGTGCATGAATCCGGTGGCTTTGAGCTCGCGCATCCCGGCATCGACGATCGGGAAACCGGTTTTCCCCTCCTTCCATGCCTCGAACCGTTCGTCCGGTTCGTCCCATGGCAGCCCGCGCCAGTCGGCGTTGAATTCCTCGTCGAGCACGTTGGGGTAATGGTGGAGGATCGCGAAATAGAACTCCCGCCACGCCAGTTCCTTGATGAAAACGTCGATTCCAGCCTTATCCGCGACATCGGCGGCGGCGCGGGCCTTGATCACTTCCGCATAGACGGTGCGGATGGAAACCAAGCCGAACCGCAAGTCCTGGGAAATTCGCGAGGTGCCGCTTTCCGCCGGGAAATCGCGTTGCGCGGCGTAGTTCTGGATTTTTCCGGCGATCGCGAGTTTCAGCCGCTCGCGGGCGGACCGTTCGCCGGGAGTGACGATTTGGGTCGCGGGGATTTCCAGCCCCCAGGCCGCGACGGTGGGAAGCGGGAGGGATTTGATACCCGCCGGAGTCCGCAGCGCCGGTGGTTTCGCGAGCGGTGACGGTTTCGGCAGCCCGAGCCAATTCCGGCTGTAAGGCGTGTAAACCCGATAAGGCAGGGCGCTTTGGGTCAAAACCTCGTCCGGCCCGTGAAGGGTGGAATCGGCATGGGCGTGGCATTCCACCCCGAGTTCCGCGCAAAGTGCCTGCACGGCGTTTTCCACGGATTTCCCGAAAGGATCGGGGTCGGCGTTGAAATGAACCGCCACGGCCCGACTCTCCTTGATGAGCTTCCGGAGTTCGTCAACCGCCTTGCCCTGACGGATGATCAGGCGGCCCTCGAGGGTTTCGAGGTTTTTGGCCAGCGACTCCAAAGAGCCGCAAAGGAAATGTTGGCGATTCGGTCCCGTCCAGGAATGGACGCCGCGCCAGCCGCTCAGGATATAAGCAGGAACAACGGGAAGTCCGGGTTTCGCCGCGCGGCACAAGGCCGTGTTATCCGCAATTCGCAGATCGCGGCGAAACCAATGGATGATGGAAGCTTTCAGGTCCGGCATGGGCGCAGGTTGTCGCGCATCAAACACGGTGCAAATCCTGAAATTTCAAAAATCCCGGAGTTTTCGCTTCAGACCGCCTCCGCAAGGAGCTTTTCAGCCTTCTTGATGGTGGTCGGAGTCAGTTTGTTGTCAACGCGCTTGGCGCCTTCGATGATCACCTTCAGCTCGGCTAGGGTCTTCTCGGCCGCCGCCAAGGACTTTTTGCCACCACCGAACTTCTTGTCAGGGAAGTAGCGGGTAAAGGTTGTGCCGGCACGGCTGATGCACAAGCGCCAGCCTTCAAATGCAGCGCTTTCGTAGGTGAATCGAGTCAGGTTCTTTTTAGATTTCATATTTTTATATGGTGGATTGCCCCACAACTCTATTTCACTCTGATAGAAAATCTAGATTTTTTTTCATAAAAGTGAGAAAACACTGCCGAAATGCTACGTCGCGACCGAAAAAGGGACAAAAAAGGCTTTGCAAGCTGCCCCGCTCCATCATTTAGTCACGCCCCCGCGGGCAATCGCACCACGCCGTCGGTCCTCTGAGAGTCCCTTTTTGGGGGCTTTCCGCTCGCATGAGGGTAACCCGGCAACCAAGAAATAACATGTCAGCAGTCAAACTCGCTCGTTTCGAGCTCCCTAACCGCCTCGTTCGCAACGAGGACACCGCCACCGATACCTACGCCCAATTCGTCGCCGAGCCATTCGAGCGCGGATACGGCCACACCATCGGCAACTCCCTCCGTCGCGTGCTCCTTTCCTCTCTGGAGGGTGCATCCATCACTTCCGTCCGCATCTCGGGCGTGCAGCACGAATTCTCCAGCCTTCCCGGCGTGGTGGAAGATGTCACCGACATCGTGCTCAACCTGAAGAAGGTGAAATTCAGCCACAACGAAAAGGACCCGCGCATCCTCACTATCAAGGTGGAGAAAGAAGGCGTGGTCACCGCCGGCGACATCATGCCGGACCACATCTACGACATCGTCAACAAGGACCAGGTCATCTGCACCCTCGACAAGAAGGTGAAGTTCGACTGCGAATTCGAAGTCCGCGTCGGCCGTGGTTTCTCCACCGGTGACGAAAACAAGCGCAAGGACCAACCGATCGGCGTCATCGCCATCGACTCGATCTTCTCGCCGGTCACCCGCGTGAAGTACTCCGTGGAATCCACCCGCGTCGGTCAGATGACCGAGTTCGACAAACTGATCCTCGATGTCTGGACTGACGGTCGCATCACTCCACAGGAAGCGCTGCTGCAGGCATCCGCCATCCTTCGTCACCACCTCGACGTGTTCGTCAACTACGACGAAAACGCCGTGGACTTCGAAGAAGCGCCGGCCGAATCCAGCGAGGAGAACGCCACTCTCAAGAAACTTCTCAACATGTCGGTCAACGAAATCGAACTCTCGGTGCGTGCGGCCAACTGCCTCAACAACGCGAACATCACCTCGGTGGGACAACTCGCGATGAAGTCCGAAGCGGAGATGCTCAAATATCGCAACTTCGGCAAAAAGTCCCTCAACGAAATCAAGGACAAACTCGTCGAACTCGGCCTCGGCCTCGGCATGTCCTTCGAATCCTCGCTGCTCTCCGGACCTGCCGCAGCCTCCCGTGGCCCACGCCTGGGTGCGGAAGACGAAGCGCCAGTCGGCCTTGCTGATCTGATCGCTCAAAACCTCGACGACTAACCTTTAAATCTAGAAACGGAAGCAACCGATGAGACATCGCAGCAAAACAGTTAAACTCAAACGCAACGCCTCGCACCGTAAGGCCCTGCTTGCCAACATGGCAATCAGCCTGATCGAGCATGGCCGTATCAAAACCACCCTCGGCAAAGCCAAAGCGCTCCGTCCGGTCGCGGAAAAGCTGGTCACCCTCGCCAAGCGCGACGACCTGCATTCCCGCCGTCTGGCCATCGCCTTTCTTCACCAGAAGGACACCGTGCAGAAGCTTTTCTCTGAAATTGCTCCTGCCGCCAAGGACCGTCAAGGTGGCTATTGCCGCATCACCAAGCTCGGCGCCCGCATGAGCGACTCCGCACCGATGGCGATCATCGAGTGGGTCGATCGCGCCGCCACCGATGAAGAAGCTCCTGTCGAAGAAGTCGCCGCCACCGAAGCCGTCGAAGCTCCTGCTCCCAAGAAAGCAGCGAAGAAGAAGGCGTCTGAAGCGGTCGTCGAAGTCGCCGGAGAGTAATCTTCCCTGCAAAAATCATCACCAAGCCGCCTGTGCTCACCCGCAGGCGGCTTTTTTGCGCGCTTTTTTCATCAAAAAGCCGCCTTTCGCGATACTTGCCAACAGGCAACCACGAACACCTTACGCCACTTCGTCCGCACTGCGATTCTCACTCAAACGATGGCTACCGAAAGAATCCGATTTCGGAACTTGTCACGGCAATGCCAGCGGTCGGTATCCATTGCCGTGTCCGACTCAATGAGGCAACGCGCTGCCGCGAGCGCCCGAGAATTCGTCTCGACGCAGGGATTTTGGAAGTCAACGATCCCCTTTATGACGATGAAATCCTTCAAAATCACATCAACCCTCTGCGCCGCGATCGTAGCGCTTCATGGCACCGCATACGCGGGCGGCGAAGGCTGGTCATCCGACTTCGCGGCTTCCAAGAAACAAGCGGCGGAATCGAAAAAGGATCTGCTCATCGACTTCACCGGTTCCGACTGGTGCGGTTGGTGCATCAAGCTCAACGACGAGGTGTTCAAGCATGAGTCGTTCAAGGCCGGCGTGAAGGACTCCTTCGTTCTGGTCGAACTCGATTACCCCAAGGACAAGTCCAAGCTCTCCGAGGAGACCCAGAAGCAGAATGCCGAACTCGGCGAAAAGTATGCGGTCCAAGGATATCCCGCCATTCTGCTTTGTGATGGCGAGGGTCGGCCCTACGCCGCCACCGGTTATCAAAAGGGCGGGCCGGAAAAATATGTGGAGCACCTCAACGAGCTGCGCCAGAACAAGGCCAAGCGCGATGAGGCATTCGCCGCCGCCGGCAAGGCCGATGGTGCCGAAAAGGCCCAGGCCCTGATCGCAGCTCTCGAAGCAATGAAACTCGATGACGGCATGGTGGCCAATTTCTACGGCGATATCGCCGACCAGATCAAAGCCGCCGATCCGAAGGATGAAGCCGGCTTCGGCAAGAAGGCCGCGACCAAGAAGCGCATGGTGGATTTCCAGACCGCCCTGAATGAACTTGGAGGCAAGCAGGACATGGCTGGCGCGCTCGCGCTGGTGGACAAGACGCTCAAGGAAGGTGGATTTGAAACCGAGGAAACCCTACAGATGATGATGACCCGTGCGGTGATCTTTGCACAGCAGGAGAAATTCGACGAAGCCCTCAAGGCCGTGGACGCAGCCAAGGCCTTCGCCCCGGACAGCCCGATGATCCCGGGCATCAAAGGCTTCCGCAAACGCCTCGAAGAGAGCAAAAACAAGGCTTCCGGCGTACCTGCCAAAGGAGAGGAAAAGCCGGCGGCAGAGTAATCTCCAGGGTCCGTTAGTTTGTTTCAGGCCCCCGTCCTGAGGTGCGGCGCTTTTTCGTGGCCGTGTGCCAAACAATGTGTCGTCGCTCCTGGTTCTCTGAGTGCACGCGAGCCACGCGGCATCACGTGGTAAACCGCGCCCGGTCAGTCCGTCGTCGCGGAACGTCTCCGCAAAGCACCCGCAGGCCGGTCTGACACGAAATTCTCTGTCGGACCTGCACCGTGGTTGTGCGGGCTACCGCCGACGATTTGTTCCACCTGTACCAGTGGAGGCCGATGCACGGGCGGGATTTTGTAATGGAGTTGCTAGAAAATGATTGGTGACTCGCAGGTGCCCGATGCTGCTGTCGTGCTGGAGAACCGCGCTGTAGAGAATGGATGCGCCGTATTCAAGGGTAGCGGCGATGATGAGGCCCTCGAAGAAGCGGTATTGGGTCTCGCGCTGGATTTGCAGGGCTTTTTGGTAAACCCGTTCCGAGGATAGGACCTCGCAGTGCCGCAACAGAAACAGATTCAGATAGTCGGTGAGGAAATCCAAGTCCAGGGGGTGAGTGCGAGTTTCGCGGTGGTGGCGACGGGCGCGGCTCCGTTCACCTACCAGAGGGAAATCTCCTTCGGGGGGCATGTCGCTATGATGTGGCGTTCACTGCGATTTCGATCACGAGAGGACGATGGCTGCACCCGGCGGCGGGTCTGTTAGATCGAGCACTTGCGCTGGCGTCAGGCCGCTGTCCCGCAGGGCGGCGATCGAGCGTGAGTCGCATCGTTTCGCGAGGCGGTTGCCGGCTTCGTCGAGCATCAGCGGGTGGTGGAGATAGAGCGGTGCGGGAATGCCGAGCAGGACTTGCAGCAGTCGGTGGACGTGGGTGGATGACAGCAGGTCCTCGCCGCGGGTGACGTGGTTGATTTGCTGGAAGCCGTCGTCCACGACGACGGCGAGATGATAGGCCGTGCCGATGTCCTTGCGGACGAGGACGACGTCGCCGAGCAAGTCCGGGTCCACGGGAATTTCCCCGAAGCGCAGGTCGCGGAAGGTGAGGGGGCCGGCGAGTTCGTGCGCCTTGCGCGAGTCGAGCCGCCAGCCGCAGGAAAGGCCGGAGACGAGTTTCGTTTGCTGCTCGTCGGATGTTAGTTTGTGGCAGGTGCCGGGATAGATGGGGGCTTCGGGGCCTTGCGGGGCGGCTCCCATGCGCGCCCATTCGTCATGGATCTCGCGGCGGGTGCAGAAGCATGGATAGACGAGCCCCCGCTCGCGCAGCGATTCGAGAGCCGCCTCGTAGGCCGCGATCCGCGAGCTCTGGCGCAGCGCGGTGCCGTCCCATTTCAGTCCGAGCCATTCGAGGTCCTCCTCGATGCCTTGATAGAAATCCTCGCGCACGCGGGGGGCGTCGATGTCTTCATGCCGCAGCAGGAAAGCGCCGCCGCTATCGCGCGCGAGTGAAAACGCGATCCGAGCCGCGAGCACGTGGCCGAGGTGCAGTCGTCCCGTGGGGCTGGGAGCGAATCGCGAGCGAATGATCATCACGGACTGTTTCGCACCGGCGGAATCGATGCGCAAGAACAGGGTGCAAGTGAAAGCCCCTTTGCTGCTGTGCACGATCCACAGGCGAACCCGCAAGAATAAGGCCGATGGAGGGATTGACCCGGGTTTCCGCCGCTAAACTCGCGAGCATTATGACGGCGGCGAGCAGCATCGCTGGCGGCCGTCTGGGTTTTGGATTTGCGGTGGCGGCAGGTGGGGAAGCTCGTGAATGGGTGGCTGGTGGTGCTTTCCAGATCTTGGGGGGCGGTCATCTTCGGAGTATTCACCGGAGACCCGACAAATAAGGAAAAATCATTCGTTAACTAAATCATGAGCCGACTCCGACCCGTTGTTCGGCATTCGCGGGGCGTATGCATGTAAAGCAAACTGGCCCAATCGGGAGTCGCCGCTGTCGGTTATCTGGCAGCGCGGAGATCGCGGAATCCCGTGAGATTTCCCGGCAGTTGATCGCCAAGGTGCTGACGATGCTGTCCTCCGCGTGATGTGTCCGTTCGGTTCTAACTGGTGCGGCCATGGACCGCATTGTCCGGTGCACGACACGTTCATTGCAATGCACCAGAAGGCGCTCGACGGCCAGCAAGAAAAGCCTTTCGCGTCCGGCAAGTGACCTGGCTATTTGCCGCTCCAGCCGCCGCCGAGGGCTTTGGCCAGCGCGGCGAGGGTGATGCGTTGGTTCGCATCGAGCTGGCTGAGGACGAGTTGGACCCGTAGCAAGTCGCGCTCGGAATCGACAACTTCGAAATAACTGGTGAGGCCCTTGTCGTAGCGTTCCTGCGAGAGCCGCCGGGTTTCCTGCGAGCTGTCGAGCGCGAGTTGCAGCGCGCGGCGTGATCTCGCGAGTCCCTTGAGATCGACGAGCGCGTCTTCCACCTCGCGGAGGGCGATGAGCAGGGTCTGGCGATATTTGGCCAGCGCTGCGTCGTAGCGGCTGCGGGCGGCCTGATAGTTCGCCTTGTTGGTGCCGCCGTCGATGATGGGAGCGGCGACTCCGGCTCCGAGCGAGAGCACCCGGTTTTCCCAGTCGAGGAAACGTTTGATGTCGATGGACTCGAAGCCGCCACCGGCGCTGAGTACGAAATTCGGATAGAACGCGGCCTCCGCCACGCCGATGCGGGCGTTGGCGGCGCGGAGTTCCTGAATGGCGGCGCGGACGTCCGGGCGGCGGTTGAGGACCTCGGCGGGGAGTCCGGCGCGGATGTCTGGCAGGTAGCTGTTGGAGGTGCGGTGGGTGACGGAGAAGCCGGAGGGAGCCGCGCCGCAAAGGACCGCGAGGGCGTGCTCGGCGGAGCCGCGCTGGCGCTGGACGATGGCGAGATCGTTGTCGGCGAGCTCCACTTCGGTGCGCGCGCGGCTGGAGGCGAGGCCGTCGGTCAGGCCCGCGTTCAATTTGGAAGTCTGGATTTCAAGCGCCTCCTTGCGGCTTTTCAGGGTGCTTTGGAGCACGCTGTCCTGGGCGTCGAGGCCGCGGAGCAGGAAATACTGGCGGGCGACTTCGGTGGCGACGCCGAGCCGCTGGGAGTCTAGCAATGCCTCGCTTGCAGCGGCTTCGGCGGAGGATGCTTCGAGGGCGCGCTTGTTCTTCCCCCAGAGGTCGGGGTCGTAGGCGAGATCGAAAGTGCTGCGGTAGTTTTCGGATTGCAGATCGACGTTCGCACCGGGCGGGAGGTTTCCGCGCAGCGCGTCGGCGGAGCTGCGGGAAATCCCGGCGCTGCCGGATAGATCGAGGGTGGGGAAAAGTTTAGCGCGGTCCACGCCGACGAGCGCGCGCGAGGTGTCTACGCGGGCCTTGGCGGCGGCGAGGTCGTTGTTCGCGGCGAGCGCGCGGTCTACCAGGCGGGTGAGCTCGCGGTCGTTGAAAAGCCGCCACCAGTGGTCAGGCAGGCGGGTGGCGGTGGTGGCTTGTGATTGCTTCCATTTCGAGCCGCCGACTGCTCCTGGGAGCTGGAAATCCGGTCCCACGGTGCAGGCCCCGAGGAGAAATGCGGCGGGCAGGATGAGCGCGGGAAATTTCATGGTTTCTTGAGGCGGTCGGGGGCTTGGATGAATACATCGACCTGCTGGCCGACGTAAAGCGGCGGATCGGTCGGGCGGTTCAGCGAGTAGATCACTTGCAGGACACGGGTGTCCACGCGCTCGGTGCTGGAGCCGGTGAGCGAGACCTTGGGGATGACATAGGGCTCCACGCGGATGAATTCTAGCGGAAAGGTGACGGTCGGGTCGCCCTTCAAATAACCGTAAGCGGTCTGGCCTTCGCGGATGCGGGTGGCGTTCTGCTCGTCGATGTCGGCGCGGACTTGGAGCTTGTTGGTTTCGCCGAGGATCATGGCGGGATTCTTGGGCGAGGTGGCGGCGTATTCGCCGGCGCGGATGTTGAGCTGGATGATGGTGCCGTCGCGCGGGGCGAGGACGGTCAGGCGCTCGATGAGCAGGGCGACGCGTTTGAGCGATGTCTCCGAAGCGGCGAGCTGAGCGCGGGCGGCGGCGAGCTGGGCTTGGGAAACGGCGACGTCCAGCCTGCGGTTTTCCAGGTCTTCGAGGCTGACGGCGCGGCTGTCGTTCACCGCAGTGAGGCGGGCGAGCTGGGATTCGAGCTTGGCGAGCTGGGCCTCGCTGACGGCGATCTGCGCGCGGGAGATTTCCTGTTGGGATTGGGTGGAAAGCTGCTCGGCGCGGAGGTCGCGGTCGTCGAGTTTGAGCAGGGGCTGGTGCTTTTTCACCGCGTCGTTGACCTTGACGAGGACCTCGGTGACGAGGCCGGGGAGGGGGACGCCGATAGCGACATTTTCACTGAGCGCTTCGAGGATGCCGGTGGCGGCGACGGCTTCCGTGTAGGGTTTTTGCGGCGGCATGACCGGTGGATCGCCGGGCGGCGGCATCTGGCGCTCGGCCTGGGTGCGGGAGACCAGCACGATGGCGACGACGCCGCAAAGGGCGGCGGCGATGGAGCCGTAGCGGAGTAGTTTTGCTGGAAAATTCATGGTGATATTCATTGCGCGTGTTCGTGGACGAAATGGGGATTCTCGGCGTGGAGCTGTTCCTTGACCTCGACGATTTCGCCGTCGTTCATGCGGGCGATGCGGTCGGCGTAGGAGAAGATCCGGTTGTCGTGGGTGACGATGATGACGGCGCGGTCGGGCGAGCGGGCGACTTGGCGGAACAGGTCGAGGACGATCTCGCCGTTCTGGGCGTCGAGCGCGGCGGTGGGTTCGTCGCAGATGACCAGCGGCGGCTCGTGGACGAGGGCGCGGGCGATGGCAACGCGCTGCTGTTCGCCGCCGGATAGTTTGTTAGGTCGTTCTTTCCAGCGCGGACCGAGGCCGACTTTTTCGAGGATTTCCCGCGAGCGTGTGAGCGCCTTGCCGCTGGAAACGCCCTGGATGAGCAGGGGGATGCCGACGTTTTCCGCGACGGTGAGGGTGGGGATGAGATTGAACTGTTGGAAGATGAAGCCGATGCTTTTGGCGCGGAAGCGGGTGAGCGCGTGGCCCGACATTTTTTGCAGGGAGTTGCCCAGCACGTTGAGCTCGCCGCTCTCGACCCGGAGCGTGCCGGCGATCGCGCTGAGCAAGGTGGTTTTACCGCAGCCGGACGGGCCGACGAGCATGGTGATCTCGCCGGTGCGGGCTTGCAGGTTCACCTGCTTGAGCACGTGGAGGCGGCCCGAGCCCTCGCCGAAACTTTTCTCGACGGCGCGGACATCGACCACGATGTGGTGGGATGGAGAGGAATCAGGCACGGAATACCATGGCGGGTTCGTAAAGACCGAGGCGGATGATTCCCATCAGCGCGGCGAGCATGCAGATGAGTTGGACGGCTAGAAACGCGGCGACCGGGATCTGCCAGGGCATGTAGAACGGCGGCTGGCCGTTCTCGATGGCTCCCATCGCGAATCCGGAGGTGGCTAACAAGCCAAGCCCGAAGCCGATGATGCCGACGGTGAGCGCCTGGACCACCAGCATCAGGCTGAGGCGGAAGTTCGACATGCCCATCGCCTTGAGCGCGCCGAGGTGTTTCAAATTATCCAGCACGAAGGCGTAGAACGTCTGGCAGGCGATGGCCACGCCGACGATGAAACCAATGACCACGGTGGTGCCGAAGGAAATCGGAATGCCGGTGTTTTTCACATACCACCAGACGGTCGCGGTGTTAAAATCCTTGGGGTTCTCGCCGAAGTCGCGGTTGACGTAGGCGCGCAGGCCGGTGGTTCTCTGGATTTCCGCGGCCGCCTGATCGGAGGTCATGCCTTGCACGGGTGCGGCGATCACGGCGGTTAGCATTTTCCGGGAGGTCGGGGTGTATTGCAGTGCGCGCTCGTAAGTCGTCCAGATGTAGGGGCCGCCGGTGAACGAGCGCATCGCCTTGCAAATCCCGACGACGCGGGCCTCGACGTCGTTGATCTCGAACTGGTCGCCGA
Organism: Akkermansia muciniphila; assembly: GCA_945879075.1. GTDB lineage: Bacteria > Verrucomicrobiota > Verrucomicrobiia > Verrucomicrobiales > Akkermansiaceae > Luteolibacter > Luteolibacter muciniphilus_C. The sequence continues at coordinate 14,686 of CAMCUY010000012.1, forward strand.
TCTTGATTTTCTTCGACGGATCTCGCGGATTCGAGGACAGGCGGACGGTGGCGAGTTCGTCGATGACGACGGTGTTTGGCAGCCGGAGGTCTTCGAGATTTCCCTCGACCATCCGTGCCGGAGCACCGGCGAGCGAGGCGGCGTCGATGCCGACAAGTTGGACGGTCTTGAAACTGCCGTCTTCGAGGCGGACGCGCTGGATGCCGGAGTAGAGCGGCATGGCCCAGCGCACGGCGGACACCGAGCGGATGCGGGCGACGTCGGTGTCGCGCATCGGGTTGGTTTCGTTGACCTGCTCGACGCGCTCCTCGACGATGAAGATGGGAGCGCCGACGTTTTTCAAAGTGGCCGTGGTCCAGCGCATCAGGCCGCAGAAGACCGAGGCCTGTTGGACGATGAGGAAGGTGGCAAAGAACAAGCCTGCGACGAGCATCAGATACTTGGCCGTGTCGCCGAAGAGCATTTTGAGAGCGAGACCGATCATGCGGGGACTTGAAGACGGCGCGATCTTAACAGGGCGCGCTGACCGCGCAACCCGCGACATGGGATTGTTTTCGTTTATGGCACGGGTGCTTGAAACGGGCTGTTTTTGCGATTCCATCCGGCTGCCCGACCGGTTTGAATTTCCGGCATGCGGACGATGAACGAGTGGTTGGGATCGGAGGAAACCGGGGAGCCGTTTTCCCACTGCCTCTGCTGCAAGCTGCCGCTGGTGGAAATCGCCGAACCGTGGCTGGTCAACAAGGAGTTCGCCCGCGGGGAATGCGTGCTGGAATACGCGATCTGCCAGCCGTGCCGCGACCGGGTGACGGAGGAGCTTTCGGAAGAGTCGAAGGCGGCGGTGCGGGGATTTCTGGAGCGGGAGATCGACTGGGACGCGCGGATGCGGGAGTTCATGCTTTCCCTCGATTCGACGGAGCGCTTTGGCGCGTGCATCGCGTGCCGCACGCCGAGGGAGGAGTTGGCGGGATTCGGGATTTCCGCGTTGCTCGATTCCGGTGGATCGCTCGTCACCGGGCCGTTGCCGCTGCTCATCTGCCAGCCGTGCATCGGCAGAATGACGGCGGGTCTATCCGACCGAAGCCGCGAGGTCTGGCGGAAGTTTTTGGCGGAAAACTTCGCGGGGCCGCCGACGGATTCGGGGTTTCCGGGGCTGCTTTGAAACGCGGGTCAGGCGTGGCTGAACGCTTCTTCGAACGCGGCGACGATCGTCTCGACGGGCTCAAGGCCGCAGGAAACGCGCAACAGGTTCGGTGAAACCCCGCAGCCCTCGGCCCACTCCAGTTCATGATAGTGGGCGAGCAGGGTGTAGGGGCAGACCAAGGTGAACGGCGTGCCGAAGCTCGGGCCCTTGCTCAGGCGCAGGGCGTCATAGACTTTCGGAGTCTTTTTCTGGTTTTTTAAAACGAAGGAAAGCAAGCCGCCGTAGCCGGCGCCCTTGTGCATGACCGCCTCGTAGTTGGCCTTGTGGGTCAGCGAGGGATGCCAGACTTCCGCCACGGCCGGATGATTGGCCAGCCATGCGGCGAGTGCCTGGCCGTTGGCGTTCACGGTTTCCATCCGCGTGGCGTAGCCTTTGAGATTGGAGAGCAGAACCTCGGCGTCGCCGATGTATAACGGAGCGCTCTCGGTCGCGTCCGCGGTTAGGGATTCGCGCAGCGCGTTGGCGACCGGCGAGTCGGCGCGGACGGTCGCCATTCCGGCCATGACGTCGCCTTTGCCGGAAATCCACTTGGTCAGGCTGCCGGTCACCACGTCGGCGAAACGCAGGGAATCCACGTTCAACGGGCCGGCGGCGGAGTCGTCGATGACGAATGGCGTGCCGCTGTCTTCGCAGGCCTTGGCCACGCGATGCAGGTCGATGGTGCGCAGCAGGGGATTGCTGGGAACCTCGGTGAAAACCCCGGCGAACTCGCCCTGGCGGATGCGCATCAGGGCCTCGTCGAAGGATTCCCCGGTGGCGTCGTTCAGATAGACCACGCCGTGGCCGAAGAGCTCCTGCACCTTCAGGCTGTCCACGTATGGAAACTCCAATTGCAGGGTCTTCTTGCCGTCGCGCATCCCCGGCAGCGCGCGCAGGACGGCGGTGATGGCGGCCATGCCGCTGCTGAAAATCAACGTGTCTTCCGGTGCGGCACCGCTGAATTTGGCCAGCGAGCGGGAAATCAGATGCGACTTGGATCCCTCGCGCAAATTTCCATCGATGAAATCCTGCGCCTGCCTGCTGCTGACGATCTCGCCGGCGAAGCGCCAGTATTCGTCGGCCTCGCGCTTGGCCTTGGCGGGGACGACTAACACTTGTAGCCCGTGGAAGCTGGCGATCCGCACGGCGGTTTCTGCGCGGCGCTCGACCCAGCGGTGCGCCCGCTGAACGGAAGCGCGGGTGGGCAGGACGATGACTTCCTCGTGTTCGCCGGCGACTTCGGATTTCGCGGCGGCGAACAGGCGCTCCACGACCGGGTGTTTGAAAAAGCGGGGATAGCCGGTGCGCATCCGTTTGAGGACTTTCTCGCGGCCTTCCTCGTAGCCGAGGATGGAGTCCCAGGTCGGCAGGCAAACCGAGCACGCGTGAGGAGAATCCGGAAGCGGCAGCCCCAGATCCTGTTCCTGCCATGCCGGATTGGCTGATAGGTCACGCTTCACCCCCCTTCCATGCCCCGGCCACGGACATAGGGCAAGCCGGATCAATATGGGTCGTGTAACAAATCGGCGAGCAGTGAGTAAATTAAAGGGCCATAGCGGGTTCAGACTTGGCGATGATTGAGGCGGGGGCGGCGGCGCGGATGACCAGGCCGCCGAGGAGGTGCGCGGGCGGGGTTGCCGGAAATTTTGCCACCGCCGGCAGAGTTGAGAACCAGTCCGAACTCGAGCTCGGCGGTCGCCTGGTCGGTCCAGTAGCCGATGAACTGGGTTTGCTCGCCCACCATGCCGACCTCGATGCTGCGCCGGATGCATCCTGCCAGCGGCGGAGCGGCGATGTGCTCGCGGGCCTGCTTGAAGTCGGTGAGATGGGGGCACGGGTCTTCGTCCGGACCAAGTCCGAGGATGTTGCGGGCATCACGGAGCTTGACGCTGAGTGTGGGATTTCAGCCGACGAATCTCTGAACGATCGGCATTCGGCGGCCGATGCCGAATGCCTTCGATGTCACGCGCAGGCCGGGCGCGGCTTGGTGGCGTTTCCACTCGTTGAGATCCACGCGGCGCTGCACCCAGCGGACGGTGGTTTCCTGATAGCCGCGGGAAATGATCTCGTCGGCGGAAAGCTGGTTTTCCACGTAGAGTTCGAGGATGGCGTCGAGGATTTCGTAGGGCGGCAGTGTGTCCTGGTCCTTCTGGTCGGGCCGGAGCTCGGCGCTCGGCGGCTTGTCGATGGTGTTCCACGGGATGATTTCGCGCCCGCGGTTGATCCAGCGGGAGACTTCGTAAACCCGGCATTTCGGCAGGTCGGAAATGACTGCGAGGCCGCCGCACATGTCGCCATAAATCGTGCAGTAGCCCACGGCGAGCTCGCTCTTGTTACCGGTCGTTAGGAGCAGGTGGTTCTCCTTGTTGGAAAGCGCCATGAGCATCAGCCCGCGGAGACGGGCCTGCATGTTTTCCTCGGTGACATCCTCGGGTTTGCCTTCGAACACCGGCTGCATCGTGGCTTTGACGGCTTCGAAGGCGTTTTTGATAGGAACCTCGTCGCAGCGGATGCCGAGGTTTTTCGCCAGCGCGAACGAGTCGTCCACGCTGCCGCGCGACGAGTAGGGGCTGGGCATCGTCAGGCCGCGGACGTTCTCCGGGCCGAGCGCGTCGGCGGCGATCACTGCGGTGAGCGCGGAGTCGATCCCGCCGCTGAGGCCGAGGCAGACGCTGGAGAATCCGCATTTCGTGACGTAGTCGCGCAGGCCGAGGACGAGGGCTTGATAGAGTTCCTCGGCATCGCAGGAATCGAGTGGCGCTTCGTCTTTCACCGGTGAGAAGGGATCGACCACGACGCAGGTTTCGGAGAATCCCGCGAGCTGGGTGGCGACGAGGCCGTTGGCGTCGGTGACCAGCGAGTGGCCGTCGAAGACAAGCTGGTCGTTCGCGCCGACCGCGTTGCAATAGACGACCGGGACTTTCGCCTTGCGGGTGATTCCGCCGATCATCGCGCGGCGCAGCAGTGGCTTGCCGAGATGGAAGGGCGAGGCGCTGAGATTGAGCAACAGATCGATGCCTTTTGCCGAGAGTTCATCGACCGGATCGCGATCGTAAAACGGGCGCTGCAAGTAGTCCTCCGTCCAGATGTCCTCGCAGATCGTCACGCCGATGCGGCGGCCATTCCAGAGGATCGGCTCGCTGGCATCGCCCGGCTCGAAGTAGCGGCGCTCGTCGAAGACATCGTAAGTCGGCAGCAGGGTTTTCCAGACGCGGTGCTGGATTTTTCCGTGCTCCAGCCAGGCTGCGGCGTTGCGGAACGGTTTCCCCGGCCGTGAGGGATGGTGGTGGTCCACGTAGCCGACGAGCAGCGGCACCTCGCGGATTTCACCGGCGAGGTAGTCGAGCGCCTGCAGGCATTTCGGAACGAACTGGGATTTGAAAACCAGATCCCGCGGCGGGTAGCCGACCAGCGACAGCTCGGGCGTGAGCACCAGGTCCGCGCCGGCCTCGAGGCATTCCCGGTAGGCGGCGAGGATGCGTTTCACGTTGCCGGGGAAGTCCCCGATGACCGAGTTGATTTGAGCGATGCCGATGTTCATGAGCGCTTTCAGAAAACACCCGCAAACGGCCGGCGGCAAAAGGAAAAAACTTTTTGGCTAGGGCCGGCATTTGAAATCACCGGGAACGCCGCTCGCCGCGCCGGCGGGTTTTTTAATGGCAGGCGGTTCCCGAGTTGTCGGAAGAGTTCCACGTTTACGCCGTCTGGTGGAAGGACTAGGACACCCTTTTGCTCTATCACAACGGCGAGAGGGTGGCGGAAATGAAAACCGGCGGCGGGTTTCTTGAAACGATGTGTTTTTTCGATACAGAGCTTTTCACTTGGGACGGCCTGCCGACCATCGAGTCCCTGAAAGACCCGCCCAGAAACACCATGCGGGTGGAATGGGTCCGCGCCTGGAAATTGATGAAGGCCGAAAACGAGTCGGCCCGGCTGAACGCTCCGGAACGAGGATCAACGCCTCGCGAGTAGTTGGCCGACGGCGGCGTGGCGGGTGAGGAACTCGTCGGCCATCGCACCGTAGGCTTGGGCGCCGAGGCCGTTGGCGTCGTGCTCGAAGATGGTTTTCCCGTAGCTGGGCGCCTCGCCGATGCGGATCGTCCGCGGAATCATGGTGCGATATATTTGATCCGGAAAAAACTTGGAAACCTCCTCGACGACTTGGCGTGAGAGCAGGGTGCGGCCGTCGTACATCGTCATCACGATGCCTTCGAGCTTGATGCCGGGATTGGCGTCGGAGCCGCGGATCTGGTCGATGACGTGGACGATTTTCGCCAGGCCTTCGAGGCCGAACCACTCGCACTGGAGAGGGATGAGGATTTCATCGGCGGCGGCGAGTGCGGAAGTCATCAGCACGCCGAGCGAGGGCGGGGTGTCGAGGATGCAGTATTCGAAAAGGTCGTTTGGCTTGAGCGCCTGGAGGATGGTGCGCAAACGGGTGAGGTGGTCGTCGCTGCGGGCGAGCTCGATTTCCACGCCGGCGAGGTCCATTTCCGACGGCAAAATTGAGAGGTTCTCGCGGCCGGTGGGTAAAATCTGTTGGGCAACGGTGGCCTCGCCGAGCAGGACCGGGTACATGCTGCAGCCGTCGGGCGGCTCGATGCCGAGGCCGCTGGTGCAGTTTGCCTGCGGGTCGAGATCTACCAATAGCACCCGTTGGCCGCGCAGCGCGAGGGCGGCGGAGAGGTTGAGGGCGGTGGTGGTTTTACCCACGCCGCCTTTTTGGTTGGCGATGGCGACGACTTTCATGCGGCGGTGGTCCGGACCCGGACGGGCAGACAGTCACGGGCGGGCGCGCCGCTGGCAATCAAAACCGCAGGGCGGCTTGAAATCAACGGCGGCGGAAAGCAACTAGGCCTCCGAGGCCGGTCGACAGTCCCGGATGTTCTTCGACCTCGGCAGGGGTCGCAGCAAGCGTCGATCAATCAAGATATTTCGGATCATTGGGGATCTCCGCCTTGTCGAGCATGGCGGTCCACTCCTCCCGCAACGATTTTGTTCGATGGTGCTCTTCCTGATTTCCAATGTATTCACGGACGGCTTTCCGGGAAGTGACGCTGACGGAGAATGCGGCGTATCCATTTTGCCACGAGAACTTGTCGCCGTGCTCGATGGTGTCCCGCACCCAAGAAGCCGCGGATTTTTTCAGATCTCTCGCAAAGTCAGCAAGGCAGTGGGTTGATTTCAATCCGACGAGTAGATGGATATGGTCAGCCGCACCGCCAGCGGCTTCCGGCGTCCCTCCCAAGCCGCGGACGGTGCCGCCGAGATATTCGTGAAGGCGTGGCCGCCATGATGGGAAAATGATCGGGGTGTCTGGGCCTGTCACGCTTTTCCAGCACACCTTTCAGGGTGCGAATTGATTCACAATGGTGACCCGGGGTAGTCGTCGCTGACGCTCCTCGACCCCGGGCTAACCTCTGAAATCTCTGCGGGATGGGAACAAGCTCTAAAAATTACTGCAACGCTCACAGATTGAGGTGATGAAGCGCGGACTCAGGACCGGTTTCCGGAGAGTCCGGGCAATTGGCCGCAGATCAACAATCCGTATTTTTCGCCAGCGCCGGCGGGATCAGATAGGCGAGCGTGCCGCGGCGGGAGGGTGGATTGACTTCGAGGCAGGCGAGAGCTCCCTTTTTAATCTCGATGCTGCCGCCGTTGGCTCCGAGGATACACTGGATGAGTCCGGAGAAATCCGGTTCGTGGCCGACGATGGCGACGCTCTTGAAGTCGTGGAAAGCGGCGAGTTCCTTGAGCGCGTTTTCCGGGGCCATGCCGCTGGCGAGCCAGCCTTGGATGGTGGCGCCGGGGATTTCGGCGGTCTGGCAGAACTCCTCGGCGGTTTGGCGGGCGCGGACCAGCGGGCTGGTCAGGATGATGTCGGGAAGTTCGCCGGCGGCTTTCAGGAGCTTGGCGGCGTGGCGGGCTTGCTTGCGGCCTTTCTCGACCAAAGCGCGCGAAAAATCACCGTCGGGGTGGCTGTCCTCGGCTTTTCCGTGGCGCAGGAGAATGAGCTTCATTTCGATGAGTAAACGCTGGGATGCTGAAAACTGAAATGCTGAAATCAGAGTCACATGGTCATGCCGCCGTCGACGGCGATGACTTGGCCGGTGATGTAGCGGGCGGCCGGACTGGCGAGGAAGGTGACGACTTCGGCGATGTCTTTGGTTTCGCCGAAGGTGGCGAGCGGGATTTTGGCGATCACCGCGTCCTTGACCGCCTGGGGAAGCTCGTCGGTCATGTCGGTGGTGATGAATCCGGGGGCAACGGCGTTGCAGGTCACGCTGCGGCCGGCGAGTTCGCGGGCGACGGCTTTGGTGAAGCCGATCAGGCCGGCCTTGCTGGCGGAGTAGTTGGTTTGGCCGGCGTTTCCAATGAGGCCGATGACTGAGGCGATGTTGATGATGCGCGGATCCTCGGCTTTCATCAGGACGCGCATGAAGGCTTTGACGGTGTTGAAAGCGCCTTTGAGATTGGTGTCGAGCACGGTGTCCCAGTCGTCTTCCTTCATCCGCATGAGCAGGCCGTCGCGGGTGACGCCGGCGTTGTTGACGAGGATGTTCACGGTGCCGAGTTCGTCGCTGATTTTCTTGGCGAGCTCTTGCACGGCGGCATGGTCGGCGATGTCCACGGCGTAGGCGGTGGCGGAGCCGGGGAAGGCGGCGTTGATTTCATCGGCGGCTTTTCCACAGCTCGAAGCACTGCGGCTGACGACGGCAACCTTGGCTCCTTCGGCGGCGAGGGCGCGGGCGATTTCCTGACCGATTCCACGGCCACCTCCGGTGACGACGGCGACTTTATTGGCAAAGCGTGACATGCCGGGAAGGTGGCGGCGGGGGCGGGCGGCTGTCAATCCTCGGGGCTTGCGGGCGGGTGGGGGAGGTGATGCAGTGGGCGCATGGACTGGACATTTCGGAACGTGGCGGTGGTGGGTTCGGGTGCCATCGGGCTTTATTATGGCGGTCGTCTGGCGGAGGCGGGCGAGGACGTTAGGTTTCTGGTGCGCTCGGACTTCGAGGCGATTTCACGAGGCGGGTTGAAGGTAGAAAGCGCGCATGGAAATTTCGAGCTGCCGCGGGTGAAGGCGCATCGGACGGCGGAGGAAATCGGGCCGGTGGATCTGGTGATCGTGGCGTGGAAGGCGACGTCGAACCATCTGCTGGCCTCGGTTTTGCCGCCGCTGCTGCATGCGGGGACGCAGGTGCTGACGCTGCAGAACGGTTTGGGGAATTGCGAGGCACTGGCGGAAATTGTCGGGCCGGAGCGGGTGTTGGGCGGGCTGTGCTTTGTCTGCATCAACCGGATTTCGCCCGGTCGGGTCAACCACTCGGCAGGCGGCCGGATGACGATCGGTGAATTCCTACCCGATGAATCCAGCCGTGCCGCCGAGCTGGAACGGCGTTTCAAAGCGGCGAAAATTCCAGCGGTCACGGTCGAAAACCTGAAGACGTCGCAGTGGGAAAAACTCGTCTGGAACATCCCGTTCAACGGGCTTTCCGTCGCGGAAGGCGGCGTGACCACGGATGTCTTGCTGGCCACACGGGAAAAGGAAAACGAGCTGCGCGCGTTGATGGTCGAGGTGATCGCCGCCGCCCGCGCACAGGGGCTGGACCTCAGCGACGAGCTCATCGATTTCAACATTGAGCGGACCCGGCCGATGGGGCCTTACCGGACGTCGAGCATGGTTGATTGCGTGGAAGGCCGGGAAGTGGAGGTCGCACCGATCTGGGAGGAGCCGCTGCGGCGGGCGCGGGCGGCGGGAGTGGAGATGCCGCAGACGGCGGAGCTGCTGCGGCGGATCCGCGAGCGGCTGACGAAGTGAGCGAGTGGAATTTTTTCCGCGAGACAAAGCCACTTGTGGCGACCGCTAAAGTCGGCGAGAATCCTCTGGAACTCCCCTCATTCATTTGGGAGCTTCCGTCATTCGTCGCCGGGCCAGCATGCTGGTCGTTTCCCATATGGACTCTTCATCCACTCCGCCCGGCCCCAAAGCGGCCATCCCCGAATCGCTCCGGCTGCAGCTGGACGACTTCCGGCGTCATCTGTGGCGGGTGAAAATCCAGGAAGCGGTCGCGGCCGGGTTGATCGGGCTGCTGGTTTCCTTCCTGCTGGTTTATGGGCTCGACCGGATTTGGCAAACGCCGGGCTGGGTGCGGTTCGGGATTCTCCTGGCGGGAATTTCGCTTTTCACGGTGTTCGCGCCGTATTGGCTGCACCGCTGGGTCTGGCGGCAGCGGCGGGAAACCCAGTTGGCGCGCCTGATCTCCAAGCGCTACCCCGGTCTCGGCGATCGGCTGCTCGGCGTGATCGAACTTCAAGATCAGGAGGGAAACGCGGACACGCTTTCTCCGCGGTTGCGCGAGGCTGCGATGGAGGCGGTGGCCATCGAGGCGGGAAACCGCAAGCTCGACGAGGCGTTGCCACCGCAAAGACACCGGCGCTGGGCCTTGGTCGCGCTTTGCCTCGCGGGGATTTCCGCGGTGGCCTTCACCTTGACTCCGCGCGCCGGATTGAATGCCCTGCAACGCTGGTTGATGCCGCTTTCCAAAACCGAGCGCTACACGTTCACGCGGTTGGAAAACCCGCCGGTTTACCGTGCGGTGGCGTTCGGCGAGACCTTCCAGATCACGTTGCGCTTGTCGGAAGATTCCGAGCAACGGCCGGAGAAATCGTCTGGCCGTTATGGATTGCAGTCCGCGGTGGAAGTGTCGTTGAGAAAGGACCGCTACGAATTCGTTTTCCCCGGCCAGCAAGACGCGGGCACCATCGTCTTCCACGTGGGGGATCTCCGCCACGAGGTCCGGGTGGAGCCGGTGCAACGCCCGGCCATCGAAGACTCGACCGCGCTCGTCACCTTTCCGGCCTATCTGGGCATTCCTGAAAAATCGGCCAACCTCAACACCGGCGTCCTCAGCGCGGTCGAGGGCAGCAAGGTTCGGATCCGTCTAACAACCACTCGCGCGCTCGCCTCCGCCACCTTCGGACCAACCCGCTCTCAGGCCATCGAGGAGTCCGCCGCCGCCTACATTCCGCTCGAGGGGCCGTTGGAAATTTCCGGCCCGGTCGCCAGCACGCCGGTCATCGAGATAGGCGCGGTTCCTTTTGAAATTCCGTTCGCGTGGACCGACACGCTGGGGCTGGCGGGCGAGTCCGGCTACCGCCTGCGGGTCGATGCGCTCAAGGACGCGGCGCCGACCTGTTATTTGCAGGGGATCGACCGCCAGAAGGTGATGCTGCCGGAGGAAACGGTCGATTTCGAGGTGCTGGCGGAAGATGATTTCCGAGTGAAACAAACCGGGATCGAGTGGTCCGGCCAATTCACCCGGCCGAGCAGCGAGTCGCCGGCGAAGGGCGAGCTGAGCCTAGGCGACGGCTCGCCGGAAGAACGTCGGCTCACCAAGTCCGCGTCGTTCTCACCCGCCGCCTTCGGCATCGCGCCGCAGAAGATCACCCTCCGCGGCTACAGCGAGGACCATTTCCCCGGGCGCGGCCGGGTCTATTCCGAACCGGTCATTCTCTACGTGCTGACCCGCGACGAGCACGCGCAGATGTTGAAGAACAAATTTGATCGAACCATCACCGAGTTCGAGGATCTCGCCCGCCGCGAAGTGGAGTTGCTGGATGAAAACCAGCGGCTCGAACGCCTGAGCGGCGAGGAGCTCCAGAAAGATTCTAACACCAAGCGTCTCGAATCTCAGGAACAAGCCGAAGCCGAGAGCGAGCGGCGCATGAAGGACCTCACCGAGCGGATGGAAAACCTGATGAAGGACGCCGCCCGCAACGGCGACATCCAGAAGGAAACGCTCAAGAAAATGGCGGAGTCCCTCAAGTCGATGCAGGAGCTTTCCCAGCAGGATTTGCCGAAGGTGAAGGAGAAGCTCGGCGACTCGCAGGAAGAGTCGAACACGCCGGAGAGAGCGCAAAAAGACGTGGCGCAAGCCGCGGAGGAACAGCAGAAGGCCGTCGAGAAAATGCAGGAAGCCATCGCCAAGGCGAACGAGGCCAACCGCCAGTTTGAAGCGGGCACCTTCGTCAACCGCTTGAAAAAAGCCGCCGGCGAGCAGAACGGAATCGCCAGTTCGCTCATCGACGCCTACGAGCGGATTCTCGGCATCAAGGCCTCGAAACTCGATCCTTCCGACCTGCGCCGCCTTAACGAGTCGATCAGCCAGCAAGGGAAAACCGCCTCGGACGTGCGCTGGTTGCAGGAAGACCTCGGCAATTATTTCGCCCGCACCAAGACGGATTCCTTCAAGCAGATCCTGGGTGAAATGAAGGCATCGCAGATCGACAGCGGTCTGGAGGAAGTCCGGTCGGTTCTGGGTTCCAACCACTCGTTCATCGCCACCGAGCAGTCGAAAAAATGGGCGGACAAACTCACCGAATGGGCGAAGAAGCTCGAAGGCGAAAAAGAAAAAGGTGGCCCGGGCGGCGGCGGTGGCAGCGGCCAAAGCCCCGAGGACGAAGACTTCGAGTTCATGCTGCGGGTGATGAAACTGGTCCAGCAGGAACAGGATCTGCGGGCGCAAACCCGCGCGCTCGAACAACTCCGCCGCAGCAACCCGTCACAAGAACCATGAACCGGCTCATTCAAATTCACGGCATTCTGTTACTGTTTCCTCTAACTGTGGTGGCCGACGAGCAGGCGAAACACCGCGAGGGCTCCGCCAAGGTGGCAGACCACCAGGACGAGCTTTCCGCGGATGTCCAACAGCTCGCCATCGAACAAACCGTGCCGAAGGTCATCGAGTTGCTCAATGAGGTGGAGAAAATCATGGACGAGGCCACCGACCAGCTCGCGGAAGCCGACACCGGCGGCGCCACGCTCGCCGCGCAAACCGAGATCATCGAGAAAATCCACGAGGCAGCCAAGGAGAAGCAAAAACAGCAGGGCAGCGGCCAGTCCGGCAGCGCCATGATGGACATGATGGAGCGGATGATGGGCAAGGATCCCGACGGCGAAGGCAAGGGCAAAGACAAGGGCAACCAACCCGGCGACCAGGGCGGGGAAGGCGCGACGGGCTTGTCCGATGCCACCAATGAACCCGGCGGCGGCGAGACCGGCGGCAAAAGCGAAGCGCGCCGGGTGCCCAAAGCCAGCGGCGGCGCGGGCCGAGTGCTGCCCGAGGAATTCACCAAAGCGCTCGATGCCTACAACCGGGGAGTGGAACAAAAAACCAAGTGAAAACGACAACGATGAATTTCCTGTCAGTTGGAACGGCCGCTTTACTCGCGTTTTCCATGATCGCAAGCGCCCAGGACCTGCCAATCCGCCAGGACGACTCGATTCCGGCGCAAGCCGAGTTGATCTACGGGCGGGGCTTGCAATACCTGGCCAAATCCCAGAACGAAAAAGGCAACTGGAACGACAGCGTCGGCACCGAGCCGGGCGTCGTCGGCTTGTGCGTGGCGGCCTTCCTCGCCCACGGCGAAGATCCTAACAACGGTCCTTATTCCAAGAACATCCGCGCGGGCATCGACTACATCCTTTCCCAACAGAACGAGAAGAACGGCTACATCGGCTCGAGCATGTATAACCACGCGTTCGCCACCAAGGCGCTCGCGGAATCCTACGGCGTTCTCGACAATCCCAAGATCGCCGCGGCACTGGAGAAGGCGGTCGAGCTGATCGTGAGCTCTCAGAAGAAAAACCGCTTCGGGGCATGGCGCTACACTCCGGAAAGCCGCGACGCGGACACCACGGTGACCGGCTGCCAGATGGTCACCCTGTTCGCCGCGCGCAACGCCGGCGTCGCGGTGCCGGACGAGGCGATCAAGAAAGGCCTCGCCTATCTGGCGACCTGCCGCGACCGGGATGGCGACTACGGCTACACCTCGGCCTCGGGCGGCAAGCCCACGCTCACGGCCATCGGCTCGCTCTGCCTTTCCCTGGCCAAGGAGCGCGATTCAAAGGGCTATCAGGCGAGTCTGGTCTACCTGAAGAAGAACATCGATTTCCGGGATCGCTACTATCCGTTCTACTTCGAGTATTACATGTCTCAGGCGCTGTTCCACGCGGACGAGGCGACGTGGAGCGAGTGGAATGCCCGCAACATCCGCTACCTTTCCACCATCCAGTCGTCGGACGGATCGTTCCCCGGAAACCAAGGCACCTCGTTCAACACGGCCGGCGCGCTCTTGTCGCTGGCGCTGAACTACCGCCTCCTACCCATCTACGAGAAATGATCCACAAACTCGCGATTTCCTGGATTTCCGGAGTGATGGTTCTGGCGGCCGCCGAATCACCCGACCTGCTGCGTTTTTCGAACGGCGACCAGCTCCACGGCGAGTTTCAAGGGTTTAAGGAAGGATCCCAAGCCGTTTGGCGGAACGACGACGCCGCGGCGCCCGTGGATTTCAAAACCGCCCGGATCCGCCACGTCGTCCTTCGCGGCGGCAGGCCTGTGAAGCCGCTGACATCGCTGTCCCACGTCGCGCTGGTGAATGGCGACCGCCTCCCGGGGACGATCACCGGACTGGACGACGAGGCAATCACTTTGGACACCCCGTATGCCGGGTCGGTGAGGATTCCGCGCGAGCAGGTGGCGATGTTCGCGCCGAGTCCGTTAGGCGGGCGGGTCCATTATCACGGGCCTTTTGTCGAAGATGAGTGGAAAATGGCGAACGCCTCGTTTCCCGACGGCATGCCGCCGGACTCCGGCGCGGAGGACGCCAAGGAGAAGGACGAGCCCGGCCGCTGGGCTTTTTCCGGGTCCGCCTGGTATTGGCCGGGCAGGTTTTCCGGCACCGCGCTGCTGCGTGAAACGGCGATGCCGGACCGCTCGATCCTGCGCTTCGACGTGGCATGGAAAAACCGGCTTGCGATGGCGATCGGGTTTCACGCCGATTTCGCGAAAACCAAGCCGCCGGATCCGGCGGACAAGGATCATGCAATCCAGCAGGCCCGCGGCCGGAGATTGTCACCCGGCGACTCGACGGTTTTCCCGCTGCTGTTTGGTAACAGCTACGTGCTGCAGATTTTCTCCACCAACTTGATGCTCTTCAGGACCGCCTTGGACGACAAAGGCGAGCCCGTCGTCGAGCGGGTGCAGATCAACGGTAGCTCGATCCGGTTAGGGGACGCCGGCAAGGCGCGGGTGGAAATCCGCAGCAACCGCCTGACCGGGCAGATCTCGCTGTTCATCAATGATGAGTTCGTCGCCAATTGGAGCGAGGGCGGGACCACACCCGAGGACCAGGCCCGTTATGCGGGGAAGGGCGGGGGCTTCGGCTTCGTGGTGCAGAACGAGGACGCGCTGGTGAGGATTTCGGATGTGATGGTCGCGGAATGGAACGGGATGCCCGACTCGGCACGCAGTCTCCAGACCGACGAGCAGGACATCGTCTTGCTCGCCAATGGCACCGACCGCTTCTCTGGAAAAGTGGAATCCCTCAAGGACGGGAAGATCCGCCTTCAGGGGAAATACGGGCAATTCCTGATTGAAATCGACGACATCGCCGAGATCCGCTTCGCCCGCGGCCGCCTGGCCAAGGAGACCGATGCGGCCCCGGATTCGCTGGCGGTCCGGCTCAGCCCGATCGGCCAGGTATCCGGCCGCCCGCTGGCGGGCAGCGCGTCCGCGATCCGGATCCTCAATCCGGTCTGCGGCGAAATGAACCTCAACTTGGAATCCGCAGTCATGCTCGATTTCAATCCTTCCAACAACGTGATCGATGACTGGGATGCGGAATTCTAACTTTCATTTCTGGCTGGGTCTTGTCCTCGCTGGCAGCGCTCCCGGCATGCTGCGCGCGGACAATCTGATCCTAGCGGATGACGCGCGCCTCACCGGCACGGTCCGCTCGATCAACGAGGCGGGCGTGGTCGAGCTGGCGACGGTGCTTTCGCCGGAGCCCTTGCTGCTGAAGGCTGGCGCGGTCGAGAAAGTCGAGTTCAGCGTTCCGGGGTCCGCGGCGGCTCCGGCGGGCACCTTGATCGAGCTGGCCAACGGGGATCTGCTTCCGGCGGCCGTCGAGAGTCTGGATGACACGAGCCTCCATGTGGTCACGGCGAACGCGGGGCGCCTGAGCATTCCCCGGACGGCTTTGAAATCGATGCAGCTCGGCGTGCGCCAACAGAAAGTGGTTTACCGCGGCCCGAAAAATTCCGAGGAGTGGGGGCTGTATGCGGAGCGGGCGAAAAACTGGCAGTTCGCGAACGACGCGCTCACCGCCAACGGCCCGTCCCAGGCGGCCAGGGATTTCGACGCGCCGCCGCAGTTCATCCTCAAGTTCACCCTGAAGTGGCAGGCGAACCCGATGTTCAAAATTTACTTCGCCGATCCGCTGACGCCCAAGGTGGAGCTGGTGGACCGCTATTTCATGCAATACGGCAGCGCGGGGCTGGAGATCAAACGCGAATCGAGCAAGGGCAAGCGCTATCAGACGGTGATCCAGCTGCCGCGCACCCCGGATCAATTTCCATCTGACGAGCTTGCGGTGGAAATCCGGGTGGATCGCAAGACCTCGCGGCTTCATCTGCTTCTCAATGGCGAGCCCGAGGGCGCCGGGGTCGATCCGGTCGGGGACCCGCCGCAAGGAAACGGCGTGGTCTTGGTCAGCAACTCGCCGGCCGGGCCCGTGCAGGAAATCCGCGGTATCGAAATACTCGAACTCGACAACGCGGGGACACGCCATCGCGCCGAAGGGCGCGGCGACGTGAAGACGGATAG
This sequence comes from Akkermansia muciniphila, assembly GCA_945879075.1. Lineage (GTDB taxonomy): Bacteria > Verrucomicrobiota > Verrucomicrobiia > Verrucomicrobiales > Akkermansiaceae > Luteolibacter > Luteolibacter muciniphilus_C. The sequence continues at coordinate 30,541 of CAMCUY010000012.1, forward strand.
TTTGATCAGCCGCGACGAGGACCGCTGGGGCGGACGCTTGATCGGCATTCGCAAGGGGCCGGAAGGAGCGGTTTTCTCCTTCAAGAGCGATTTCCAGGAAGAACCGCTGGAGCTCGCGGAAGCCGATGTTTCCGCGGTGTTTTTCGCCAAGCCGGCGCAAACCGACGTGCTCGCGCCGGTCCATCAGTTCGTCTTGCGCCTGCGTGGGGAAGGTTCCCTCCGCGTGGCTTCCTGCGCGTTCTCGGCTGACGAGGTCTCCGCGCGGCATCCGCTGCTAGGCCCGTTGAAAATCCGCCGCGCGGGAGTCTCCGGCCTGGAGCGACTGGATTCCAAACCCGAAGTGAAATCAAAGGAATGAAGCTCGTCCCGCCACTGGTGATTTTCGCCGCCGCTTTCACGCTCGCTTCGACTGCGGACGAGGTGAAATCGACCGTGCGCTTTTCCAACAACGACCAGCTGACCGGCGCCGTGGAGTCGCTCACGACCGAGCGCTTGGTTTGGAAATCCCCGATTCTGGAAAAGCCCGCGCCGTTTTTTCTCAAAGACGTCCTCGACCTCACGCTGGCAGCCGCGCCGCCCGAGGCTGTGGCGAGGCACGAGGCGGCCGTCACCCTGACCCGCGGCGACGTGATTCGCGGGCAGCTCGCATCGGTGAGCGACGAAGCCGTCGAGCTGGACACCTGGTTTGCGGGCCGCATGAAATTCAACCGTCTCAACATCGCGGACATCAAGATTTCCGAGCGGCCGGATTTCATCTATCAGGGGCCGGCCGGTCTCGACGGTTGGAAGCAATCCGGCGACAAGCCTGCATGGACGTATCAGAATTCCCACTTCCGATCGGTGGCAGCCGGAAGCATCGCGCGGAACGTGGCTTTGCCCGACGAGTGCGCGATTGCTTTCGATGCCGCGTGGCGGGGCTCGTTCTCGCTGAAGCTGGTGTTTTTCTCGGATGATTTGGCCAGCGACCATCCCGCGAGCGGTTATGAAATGACGATCCAGTCGCGCTCGTTGTATCTGCGGAGTTGCAAGACTCAGAAGTTTCTCGGTCACACGGCGAGCGCCGTGACGCTTCAGGAAAATGAAAAGGCGCACATCGAGGTGCGGGTCAGTTTGAAGTCGGGCAAGATCTGCCTGTTTCTGGATGGTGAGATCATCGATGTCTGGACGGATCCCGACGTGGTCCGCAGCGAGATGGGGCGGGGGATTCATTTCATCACCCAGAACGAATCACCGGTGCAAATCTCCGGCATCGAGGTCAGCGCGTGGGATGGCGAGGTGGACAAGCTTCCCAATCCCCAGGCCATGGGCGGGCTCCGCCAGTTCGGAATCCAAGGTCTGATGGAAACGGAGGACGGGACGGAGTCCGCTCCCAAGAAAGAGACGAACAAGCGGCGGGTGGAACTGCGCAACGGTGACAGCATTGAAGGCGAGGTCGTGTCCATCAACGATGGTATGATCACCTTGAAGACCCCGTTCCGCGACGTGAGGCTGCCGGTCGAGGCGCTCCGCTCGCTCGCCTTGAAGCCGGTCGATTTGGAAACCTCCAAACGCGAGAATGGCGATGTGAGAGCATGGTTTGCGGATGGCTCGTGGATCGTCTTCCGGCTCGAAGGCGTGGGCGAGGGGATTCTGACCGGCTACAGCCAGGCTTTCGGTTCCGCGGTTTTCAAAATCGCGGCCTTCAGTCGCATCGAGTTCAACATCTACGACCCCCGGTTCGAAGACCTCCGGATGACGAACCGTTGGTGATTTCCGGGGGATTGTGAAAATTTTCACAATCGACTTGAGGGGATGCCGCGGCGCGGCCAAGGTCCGACCACGTCAGCAACGCCCATGAGCAGCCCTTCTTCCAATACCGTCCACACGGCCTACGATTCGAAAATCGAGGGCAACGTGATCATCACCCGCGTGGATGCCGCCATCAACTGGATGCGGAAAAACTCGCTGTGGCCGATGCCGATGGGCCTCGCCTGCTGCGCGATCGAGTTGATGGCGACGGCGTCGAGCCGCTTCGACATTTCCCGCTTCGGCATGGAGGTGATGCGGTTTTCGCCCCGCCAGGCGGATGTTTTGATCGTTTCCGGGACGGTGACTTACAAGATGGCGCTGGCGGTGAAGCGGGTCTGGGACCAGATGCCAGAGCCGAAATGGTGCATCGCGATGGGAGCCTGCGCCTCTTCCGGCGGGATGTATCGCAGCTACGCGGTGCTGCAAGGCATCGACAAGCTGATCCCGGTGGACGTCTATATTTCCGGCTGCCCGCCGCGGCCCGAGGCATTGATCGAAGGGCTGATGAAGCTTCAAACCAAGATCGAAGGCGAGCATTCCACCATGGATCAGAAGAAGGCGTTGTTCGACGAGATCGCCTGAGTTTTTCAAACCGAATTCAAGAAATGTCAGCAGCAGCCGATGTCACCCAGCTCCGCGATGCATTCGGCGGAAAAGTCGTTGAAACCCTCGAATTCCGCGGCGAGCAGACCCTGCGCGTGGAGCTCGGCTCCTTGCATGACGTGCTCGCGAAGTGCCGGAACGAGCTCGGCTACGAGATGATCCTGGATATTTCCAGCGTCGATCATTTCGGCGAGGACCCGCGCTTCGAGATGGTTTATGAAATCGCCACGCTCGATGACTCCAAGCATCTGCGGATCAAGGCGAAGGTCGGCGAGGACGAGAAGGTGCCCTCGGCGACGGATCTTTGGCTAGGCGCGGATTGGCACGAGCGGGAGGTTTGGGACATGATGGGAATTCCGTTTTCCGGCCACCCGAATCTCAAGCGCATCCTGATGTGGGAGGGCTATCCGTATTTCCCGTTGCGGAAGGATTTCCCGCTCGCCGGTCGTCCGACGGACATGCCGGATGTGGCGTTCACCGGAGTGGCGCCACTGGAAGGCGGGCCGTTCGTGACGAGCGCCGGCGGCGAGGACGTCGCCCGCCGCGAACCGCGGGCCCAAGTGGTCGAGTGATTTTTCCTAACCGCGCGCCGGCATGACTTCGACCGGCGCGCCGTTTTCCAGTCTCGGGCGGAATCTGCGCCAGGTCGGGAGTTCGCCGGTTTGCTGGGCGTGGGTGGCGGTGATTTTGGGAATACAGGCGCTGGTGATGGCGGTGGGCGGACCCGACCGTCAACCGGCTTGGGGGTGGTTTCAAATGCTGGGCTTGAGTCGCGAGGGCGTTTTCTCAGGCAGGATCTGGCAGGTTTTCAGCTACGGTTTATTGCACGGCGGCTGGTGGCATGCCGGGGTGAACGCGCTGTTCGTGCTGCTGATCGGATCGAGGATCGAGCACGCGGCGGGGCGCGCGGCCGTGACGAAAGCGGTGATTTTCGGGGTCATCGGCGGCGGGATCGGTCACTTGGTGTTAGCTCCGGGTGGCGGCGGCGCTTTGCTGGTCGGTCTGTCAGGGGGCTGTCTGGGTTTGTTGCTGCTGCTGACCACCTTGTCACCGCAGTCGCGGATGATGCCGCTGCCGGTCTCGGGCAAAAGTCTCGGACTCGGAATCCTGGCGGCGGAGTTGATCCTTGCATTGATCGATCCGGCCGCGGGGCTGCCTGGGTTTTCCAAGCTGGGAGAAATCCTCGCCGGGCACGGGCTGGGAGGCTGGTTTCAAATCGGCCATGCCTGCCACTTCGGCGGTGGTGTGGCTGGATGGGTTCTCGGGCGCTGGTTGCTGCGCCCCCGCATCACACTGGAACGCCTCCGCCGCGACAGGGAGCGGCAAGAGGCGAGGGAGTCCCGGCGGAGGTGAGCGGGTCAGAGAGGTCCCGGGGCGGGGGTGGCTTGCTCGGTCGCCCCGGGTTTAGCTTGCCGGTTTCCTCGCAGGAAGGAACGGCTTTCACGCTGGTTGCTAGGCGGCGCGGCGGGCTGTGCTTGTTCGCTGTTTCCTCCCCGCGAGAACGACCGGCTCGAGCCCGGGCTGCTCCGCTGCTCGTCGGGTTGCGCCAAGGGGCGGACTTCTCTCTGAGCGGCGGGCTCCGTTTGTGAGCGGGGGTTGTTGTTATACTGCGGAGCGCGGCGGGACTCTTGTCGTGGTGCCGGCTGGATTTTGTTCACCGGGGTGTTATAGCCCGACGGAAGGCGGGCGCTGCCTTCCTGCCGGGTGTGCGGCTGCGTGCTGGATCGCGGGGCTTGGTAGTTTTGATGTCCCGACTCGCGGCTGCGGTCGTAGGACGTGCCGTAAGGACGGGTGCCGCTGCTCGAGCGGGTGTTGTAATCCTGCCTGTCATAGCCGCCCTGCGCCGGGCGCTGCTGTTGATAGGAGCCGCTGTAAGCCGGCTGCTGGCGGACTTGTCGCGCCCATTGATAATTCGAACCGCGGTATGCGGACTCGCGGTTGCGATAGTTGACCACCGTCACGTTGGAGACGCGGCTGGGTGGGCGGCAATAACCGCTTCCGGGACGCCAGCCGTAAGGATGCGGCACGCCGTAAACGACGGGCGGGCGATAGCCGACGGGGTAGTAGCCATAAAGATACGGATCGTAGTAGGCCCGGCGGCGGTAGTCGTAATAACTGTAACAAGTCGGGTCGTAGCCCCAGTGCGGGTCGCCCGTGCCGACGAAGACGGAGGTGGAAAACGAGCTGCCTCCGTAGCCGTAGCCTTGGCCGTAGCCGGAACTGTAGGATCCGCCGATGGAGGTCGCTGAGTAATAGGGATCGTAAGCGCAGGAGGTGAAACCCAAGGCGACCACAGCTCCCACTGCGGCACCGGCCAATCGACGAAGGTTTGTCTTCATGCGCCTACGACAGCACAGCCCGGCATACTATTCGAACGGATTTCACGGGAATTTTCGGTCCCGGCCTCCCGTGGGTTGACAGGACCCGGGTTTCTTCGGTTTCTTGGCTTACACAGATTTTATGGATCCTTCAAACACACCCATTCTTGTCACCGGGGGAGCCGGATACATTGGTTCCCACACCGTCCGCCTGCTGGCGGGCCAAGGCCGCAAAATCGTCGTCCTCGACAATCTCGTTTTCGGCCACGACCAGGCGATCATCGATCCGGACGTGGAACTGGTGGTCGGCGAGGTTGGCGACCAGGAGTTGGTGCGTTCGCTTTTCGCCAAGCACCAGTTTGGCGCCGTGATCCATTTCGCGGCCTACGCCTACGTCGGCGAATCGGTGACCAACCCGCTGAAATATTACCAAAACAACACCGCCGAGCCGATCAAACTGCTGCAAGTGATGCAGGAAGCCGGCTGCAAGGTCTTCGTTTTCTCCTCCACCTGCGCCACTTACGGCGTGCCCGACAAGTTGCCGATCACCGAGACCAACCAACAAAAGCCGATCAATCCCTATGGCATGAGCAAGCTGATGGTGGAGCACGTCCTCGCCGATTGCGGCACCGCGTGGGGCCTGCGCAGCGCCTGCCTGCGTTATTTCAACGCCAGCGGCTGCTCGCCTGACGGAAAAATCGGTGAAGATCACAACCCGGAAACTCACCTCATTCCCCGCGTGATGATGGCGGTGACCGGCGAGATCGACCACCTCGAAGTCTTCGGCACCGACTACGACACGCCGGACGGCACCTGCATCCGCGACTACATCCACGTCGAGGATCTGGCCGACGCCCACGCCCGCGCACTCGACCATTTGGCCGCCGGGGGCGCGTCCGTCCGCTGCAATCTCGGCACCGGAGTCGGTGTCTCGGTGAAGGAAATCATCTCCGCCGTCGAGGAAATCACCGGCAAGACCGTCCCGGTCAAATACGGCCCCCGGCGCGAGGGCGACCCCGCCTCGCTGGTCGCCGATCCCGCTCTCGCCAAGGAACTGCTCGGCTGGGTCGCCAGCCGCAAGGACATCCGCGACATGGTCGGTCCCGCCTGGCTCTGGACCTCCGGCCCACGGGGCGGCAGATACCCGGCCAACCGGAAGTAGAAGTACCCGCGATGTATTGACATTTCCACTTGCGACAGGCTATGAACGCGGGCATTTTGCCGCAACCCGAAACCAAACCCATGCACTCAGCTGATTTGAAAATTGATCCCCGGCGGCACAGCCAAGCCTTCACGCTGGTGGAAATGCTCGTCGTGATCGCCATCATGTCCATTCTGATGACCGCCGGAGCCATCGGCTTAGGCGGCATGGGCGGCAAGGGCGTGACCAGCGGCGTGGCTTCGGCCGAGTCGTTGTTTGACGAGGCGAGATCGATCGCCGTCGGCCAGAGGACCCGGGCACGGGTGATGATCGCCAAGGATCTGACGAATAATCCCGCTGATAATCTTCGCCGCATTGTGGTTGCATCTGCGGAAATCGATTCTGTAACAGGATTGGAGAAAAGTCCTGAAAATTGGATTCTCTCAAGCCGCGGCGTGGTGCTTCCAGACCAAACTTTTTTCAGTCAGGAGTATAGCAAGAAGGATAAAGATGACCCGAAAGACCCGAACGGAAAGATCGACGAGATCGCATCATTGTCCGGTGCCAAAGCCGCCTATGCTGGTTCCTATTATTATTACGAGTTCAATGCCGAGGGGATTTGCACGACTCCTGGGGCGGGTTTTGTCATCGGCGCGGGAGCACGGAGCGTCAATGCTGCTGCGACGAACAAGCCCAAGGTTACTTCCGCTGGCAAGCGCGATTTCGGTGGCTTCGTCGTCTGGCGAAACGGCCGAACTTCGGTTTTCCGCAGCCCGGAACAGATTGAAATTCCGGCCACTGTCAAAGAATTCTAAATCATGATATCCAAGCCCACTTGCCGCCAGCGCGGCTTCACCCTTCTCGAAACCGTCATCGCCATCGGCGTTCTCGCGGTGCTGCTCACCGGATTCATGGTGGTGTTCGCGCCGGCAGCCGACGGCATCCGCAAATCCATCAACGTCCAGCAGGCCGACCGCATGGCGTCCGCGCTTGAACAGGAGTTGGTGACGCTGAGGAAAGGTCAGGAGTCAGCTACGATCAAGACTGGATTCGATAAATCCTTCGAGTGGATCGAGAATGAGAACGGAGCGAAGGATGCGTTACTCGTTTATCAATACCGGGGCAGAATTACGGGAAGCCTTCGTAACGATAACACGCCGGAACCGGAGCCATCGGTGAAAGACAAGTTGCCGGGCAAAGGCTATGTGGTGGTTCCCATGGTGCGCCGCCGGAGTGATACTGCCGATCTGGCCAAGGATTTGGAAGCGGTCGAAGGTGCTGTCTATCTAGTGAAATGCACGCAGCTTGTTTTTGATACGACCTCAGGCGGGCTGAAGGTGGGGACAGCTGGAAAAATCATCGATCCTAAAGGTTCCACCCCCTATGGATCAGCGGATGGCCCGCCTATTTATCCGGAAGCGGTCATCGCGTTCTCAGCTGAATTCCACATGCTGCCCGCGAAGACGGCTTCCTACATCTCAGGCGACGCGTTCACCAAGAAATTCAACTCCGCTAAAAACCCTGTCTTCACCCGCAATCTGGCAGTGCGCCGCTAACTTTCCAACTCAAACCCAATCATGAACACCCAACCGACTTCCTCCATCAAAAGTGGTTTCACGCTGATGGAGTTGATGGTGGCCATGGCCATCACGACGATTATCGT
>CAMCUY010000013.1 GCA_945879075.1 Akkermansia muciniphila
GCTTAAGACCGCCTCGATTGATTTGCATCAATGCTTGGCACGATTACCGCTGAGCCATACTGTCAAAGAGCTTGTTTCGAGGGGACTAAAAAGCCGATCGGGTGGGTTTACCGAAGTAAGCACCGCGATCGACATCCTGTCTCTCGGTCACCCTCCGTCGTGGCGACGGGCGGAACCTATTCCGGCACGCCGCCGCCGGTCAATCCATTTTGTGGAGTTTTTTGAAAGTTTCCGGGAATCTCTCGCAACTCGCTGATTGTGAGGTGAATCGATTGAAAAATTCCGCGCCTAACACGCATTTCCGGAGGCTTTCGCATCCATGGTTCTTCAAATGCGCCGCAAACTTTGCGGCATCCGGTGATCAATCGCGTTCAATGGCTCGATGTTTCCAAGTCCCGACCGCCTACCTCCGGGAACGGACGATCAGATGCGGTCAGGCTTCTTCTAAAAGGTTCCTCCTGAGGCGAATAGTGACGACAAAGCCGCCTGCCGGAGGAAGTGAGACGACTGTCTGGCCTCCACATGCCTCAACGGCGGCATACACGATCGCGAGTCCGAGACCGCTTCCCCCTGTATCGCCGCTGCGTGACCGATCGGGACGATAGTACGGTTCGAAAAAACCGAGAGAGTTCTTCATGACGCACTCCAGAGCGCACGGCTGCGCGATGAAGGGTCCGCGATGGCTGTTAGTCCGGGTGGGATTCTCAGTTCCGGCGCGTTGTCACCGCCTTCGCGAGTTGCCACTTTCTCGATCAGCGGCTTCATGAAAACCAGTTGCATGCGAAGCGCTCGATGTCCCGCCGGCGAGAATTCGGGGATTTCCTCAATGAGTGCGTGGCCAATTCCTGAGCATCGGACTCGATCGATGACATGCGCCCCCGCTCGGTCTCGCCGAGTTTCATCTCGAGAATTCCGAGTTCGGCCTGCAAGCTGGCACGAGGCGCCCATCGTTCGTGCGCGGCATCTCGCAGAAGCGCTTTGGTCCTGAAACAAGATGGTAGAGCCGCACCGCCAAGGATTGAAATAAATAACTAACTAGTCGTTAGTAGAGGACCTCAATCCCAGAACCCGTGGATCTTGTCGATTTCCCTGCGGTCGCGCTTTGTCGGCCGCCCCTTGGCCGCCTCCTGTCTTGCGATCTGCCAGAGTTTCAAGGCCTCGTAAATTTCCGGCTTCGTCAGATCCTCGTAACAGGCCTGCGCCTCGGGAGCGCCCACCCGCTTGACGATCACCGCCTTCACCGAGATCTGCCGCACTCCCGGCCCTTCCGCGAAGGGGACTTCCAACAGATCACCCGCCTGCACCGGCGAGGCGGGCTTCAGCGGATGGCCGTTGCGCTTGAGCCTGCCGGTCGCGCAGGCGTCCCCCGCCAGCCCGCGGGTTTTGAAAAACCGGGTGGACCACAGCCATAGATCGGCACGGACGGATTCGGACACGGCCTAAAATTGCCGGAAATCCGGGCAACGCGCAACTCCCGTCGCGCCGCCTTGAGCTTTTCTCCGGAAGGCGGCTGTTCGGATAGAGATGGTCGAGGATTTCGCAAAACTGGGTTTCCATGAGCGACCGGTTGGTCGCGGGGTTTTTGAAACCGAAGGGCAGCACGGCGATGCCGAGATTGGCGCCTTGTTTGGCGAGGGCGAGCGTCCTCCGCAGGTAGGGGATCCTTGCGCGTCCAAGGCGGTGGCGTGGCGCGCTTGCGGGCGGAGCGAATCCCGGACACCAGGGCGAGCACCAAGCGCGGCAGGACGATCCATCCTCACAGGGTGACCGCGTAAAGATGAATCCATGGCCCGGCGGGAACGCCCTCGCGGGAGGGCGTGCGCAGCAGGAGCTCCCACCCCCTCGTTAGATCCGGGCAGCGGGATGCCGGTGATCCGCGATGCGGGGCAGAGGAGGCAGAGGAGGATTTCCAGAAAAGCGCTCACGCCGCGCGCGTCGAGCCAGGTGCTTTCCCAGCCCGCCAGATAGCCGGTGAAGAGGCCGCGAAAATAGATGGCGCCGAGCAGGCCGAGCGTGAAGCAGGCGCTGCCGGCGTGAAACCACGAGACGACGGCCGACGCGCACCACGAGCGCGTCCACGCGGCGACCGCGCGGGCGTAGGCTTCGGCGGGATTGTTAGCAGGGCAACTGCCGGCCATGCCCGCCTTGGACGCGGTCGGCGAGGGTGGCGATGATGCCGCGCTTCGATGATTCCCCCGGTTGGTGAAAGCACTCCGCGACGAGTAGGATGTAAACGGCAGCGTTTCAAATCAGGACTAGCAGAAACGGCCCGGTGAGCAGGTCGAATGCGCGCGAAAGCCGCCCAGCCGATCATGAAGGCCGCCACGCACAAGCCGATGCCCGGCCATTTCAAATCCCGGATCGCGGGGACCGGGCCGACCACGGCCTGCGCGCGATCCCGCAGCAGGTCGGCGCGGACCGCGAGAAACTGCCACAAGCCGGAATCCAGCGGCGCGCTTTCGGCGGCGGATTGCGGATCTCCTCGCCTGCCGGGTGGCCTGCTCGCGCCCGGCCCATGGGACCAGCTCGCCGCGCGGGTCGGCCTCCTCCGCGGCGCGGACGAGCAGCATTTGAAGAATGGGCTCGGGTTTCACGGCTGCGTGCAGACTACCTGACGGACCGCCGCTGCAAACACCGGAAAATCACCGCGCCGAGGGGTCTTCCTGCTTGTGCCGGACCTTGCCGCATCCATTCTTGGCGGGTGCAGGAATCAACACCGGAAACTGAGGGCAAAGCGACGCGGGCGAGGGTGGATTGCCATGTCCACTTGGTCGGAAACGGCCGCAAAGGCAGCGGCTGCTGGATCAGGATGGCCGGTTGGCACCGCTTCATGGGTGGAATGATGTGCCGCATGATCGGGATGCCGGTGGGGTTCGAGCACGACGATTTCGACGAGGTCTATGTCCAGCGGCTTGCGGAATGGGTCAGGGAGTCGTCGATGGACCGGGCGCTGTTGTTAGCGCAGGACGAGGTTTACAACGAGGACGGCGGGCGGCGGGATTTCGGCTCGTTCCATGTGCCGAATGACTACCTGTTTTCCGTTTGTGAGACGCACCCGGAGTTTCTGCCGGCCGTCTCGATCCATCCGGCGCGGCGCGACGCGCTGGAGGAGCTTGACCGCTGCCTCGCCCGCGGCGCGCGGGCTATGAAGCTGCTGCCGAACTGCCACGATGTGAATTGCTCGAGGCCGGCGTATGACGCTTTCTGGGAGAAAATGGCGGAAGCCGGGCTGCCGCTGCTGGCGCACACCGGCGGGGAAATGACGGTGCCGGTGGCAAACGTCCGCTATCAGGACCCGGCCATTTTGCGGCGACCACTGGAGATCGGGGTGAAAGTCATCGCCGCCCACGCGGCGAGCAGCAGCAGTTTGTGGGACCGGGATTATTTCCACGACCTGCTGGAAATGATGGCGGAGTTTCCCAATCTCTACGCGGACACCAGCGCGCTGAACACGCCGTTTCGAAGCGCGGCGCTGCGGCGGATTCTGGATTGTGATTTACTGGAGCGCTTCGTCCACGGCAGTGATTTCCCAGTTCCGGTGGGGATCTGGTATGCCCGGCTTCGCGGCTTGATCGACGGCGAGTCGCGGGCGCATGCGGCGGGGATTTCAAACCTGATCGAGCGAGACGTCGTGCTGAAGGAGGCGATGGGGTTTGACGGGGCGCATTTCACCCGGATGTGGCAGGTGCTGCGGCGGGTGTGAGGACGACGGGTTCTTGACCTCTGGCTGAATGCGTGACAGAAAAAGTCACGAAGCGGGTGCATTCACCGGACCGCCGATTTCAAAACCAACCACCGATCTCATGAACATCATCACACGACTTGGCATGTTTGCCACCGCAGGGGCTGCACTCGCGCTTTCATCATGCGCCACCGGCGGCAAATCGCCCTCCGGGATTCTATCGAATTTCGCGCAGCTCGACGCCGGCTACGGCACGGAAAACGCAGTCTCCTCCTACGTCAAGCCGGGCGCGGACCTCAAGCAATACGACAGCGTGATCATCGATCCGGTGACGACCGTCGTCTCCTCGCCGGGCGTGAGTCCTGCGGTGACGGACCAACTCGCCGCCTACCTGAGCGAGTCGTTGCGCAGCCAAATGGCGGGGGGACTCAAAATCGTCGCCGCCCCGGGACCCAAAACCCTCCGGGTCCGCACGGGCCTGACCGATGTGATCAGCGCCGCACAAGCCGGCCAGGGCGTGACCGCGGTGCATGCCGCGCCGCGCGCCACCTTGTCCGGCAATTTGGGCTCAGCCGCCGTGGCAGGCTTCGTTTCCAACGTGGCGTTCGAGGGTGAAATCCTCGACTCCGTGACCGGCGAGCGGCTGGTAGCGCTGGTCGATCACCGCCTCGGATCGAAGCGCGAGGCGACGGCGCAAACCTCATGGGCGGCCGTCCGCAGCGGTGTGAACCAGGGCGTGATCCGACTCCGCGACCGCATCAAGGCGGCAAAAGCCCTCTAACGGCTCACCCCGGTTTATTCTCAAAGCGCTGGCGGACTCGTTCCGGCAGGGCATTTTCTCGCTTGGATTTCAGCCCGTTTGGCCATGGGGCTCCATCACTCGATCCCCAGCTTGGTGCGGAGGCGTTCGATCTCCTCGGACAGCGCACCCCAGCGGGAATAACTTGTTTCCAAGGATTTCGCGAGCTTGTCCACGGCGTTGGTGACTTCGCGGAGTTTGCCGGGGTCGTTGCTCGTTTCCTCGCTGGAAAGCTGCTGGGTGAGCGTGGCTTGTGCGGCCTCGAGCTCGGCGATTTTCGCTTCGAGGGCGGTGAACTCGGTTTCCAGCGGCTTGAGGACTTTGGAGCGGATCTCGCGCTGCTCGGCTTCGATGCGGCGCTGTTCCTTGCGGTTCACGCCGGGGACGGATTGGCGGGACGAGCCGTTGGCGGGAGCGGCGGTGCCGAGAGCGGCGAGGCGCGGGGCGAGGCCCTTTTTCGCGGCTTCGTCCTCGGCGGATTTTTCCAGGTAGTAGGTGATGTTGCCGGCGTAGAGGGTCGGCTGCTCGCCGGGGCGGAATTCGAGGGTCTTGCTGACCAGCGCGTCGAGGAAGTTCCGGTTGTGGGAGACGATCATCACGCTCCCGGGGTAGTCGATGAGCGCGCGTTGGAGCACGTCCTGCGATTGCATGTCGAGGTGGTTCGTTGGCTCGTCGAGAATGAGGAAATTCGCCGGGCGCAGCAGCATGCAGACGAGGGCGACGCGCGAGCGCTCGCCGCCGGAGAGGACGCCGATTTTCTTGAAGACGTCGTCGCCGCGGAAAAGGAAGCAGCCGAGCAGGTTGCGCGCGTGCGGCATCGACTCGCGGGAGGCGGCGGACTCGACGGTTTCGAGGACTGATAGATTCGGGTCGAGTTCGTCGGCGTGGTTCTGGGAGAAGAACGAGGTGGCGACCTTGTGGCCGAAGGTGTGGGTGCCGGCGTCCGGCTCCTCCTGCGCGGTGATCATCCGGCAGAAGGTGGATTTGCCGGCGCCGTTCGGGCCGACGATGGCGAATTTCTCGCCCTTGTTGATCTCGAAATCAAAGCCGCTGAAGACGTTGAGCGCGCCGTAGCTTTTCGCCACGCCGTCGAGCTTGGCCACCGTGTGGCCGGAATTCGGCGGCGGCGGGAATTTGAAATTCATCACTGCGTCGTCCTGCTCGGGAGCCGGGATGCGCTCGACTTTGGCGAGCAACTTGATCCGCGACTGGACGAGCGTCGCCTTGTTGGCGGAGGCGCGGAAGCGGTCGATGAAACGTTGGGTTTCGGCGATTTCGCGTTGTTGGGCGGTATATTGTTTGAGGCGGATTTCTTTGCGGAGGACCGACTCGCGTTCGAAGTAAGAGAAATTTCCCGCATACTCCTCGGCGCGGCCGTGGGAGAAGGCGATGGTGCGGGTGCAGAGTGTGTCGAGCAGGGCGCGGTCGTGGGAGATGAGGAGGATCGCGCCGGGGTAGTTGACGAGGTATTGCTCGACCCAGATTTGGGTGCCGATGTCCAAGTGGTTCGTCGGTTCGTCGAGCAGGAGGACTTCGGGTTCTTGGAGGAAAAGTTTCGCCATCGCGATGCGCATTTGCCAACCGCCGGAAAACTCGGAGCAATCGCGGGTGAAATCTTTCTGTTGGAAACCGAGGCCTTTCAGCACCGACTCGATGCGCGGTTTCATCCGCGCCGGGTCGGTGGCATCAAGCTGGAGCTCCAGCTCACCGATTTCCTCGAGCAAGTCACCGTAGGGCGACGAGCGCGGGTCGAGTTTGATGAGTTCGTTGGAAAGCCGGTCGATTTTCTCGCTCAGCGCCATCGTTTCGCCGAAGGCGGACTCGGTTTCCTGCCACAGCGTGCGGCCTTTGACGTGAATCCCCTCCTGCGGCAGGTAGCCGATCCGCGTGCCTTTGGGCGCGTGGATTTGGCCGGAAGTCGCGGGGATGATACCCGCCACACACTTCATCAGCGTGGACTTGCCCGCGCCGTTGTGACCGGCGAAGGCGATGCGCTCGCGCGGCTGGACGGAAAAGGAAAGGTCGTTGAAAAGGACACGGGGTCCGAATTCGACGCGGAGTGACTGGACGGAAATCATCGGGCGCGCAAGATGCACGGCAAATAGCCGGGGTCAAGCCCGGGGACCGCGCGGGTCCGTCATCGCCGTCATCGCGAGCTTCAATGCTCGCCTTCCAAGCAGAGTCGCAGCTGGCGGGCGCTTTTCAGCTGGTCGCGGTCCCAGGCACCGAGGAAGGCGCGGATTTCAGCATAGAGCGTCTCGCAGTGCTTGTTCCACTTGGCCGAGCCGCGCAGAACCATCGAACTCTCGCGCAGGCCAATGAAGTGGATGTCCTCGGCGCCGGCGGCGCGGAGGTCGCCGAGCTCGAAGCGGAGGGTCTCGAAGAATGCCAGCTCGAAACCGTTTCCCGCCTCCATCGCCGCGCGGACGAGCGAGACGGTGACCGGGGGCGCGAGCGGTTCGAGTTTCTCGGCGATGCGCTCGCAGCCGATCTTCACCAGCATTTTCCGCATCCGCTCGAACAGGTCTTCGAGGTTCAGCAGCTTGAGCGGGCATTTGGTCTCCAGATATTTCACGATGCCGCCGCGGATGTCGGCGACGAAGGGGAAGTCCTCGTGATCCGCCGCCAGCGCCGCCCGCTCCAAGGCGACATCCAGCCACGCGGTGTCGTAATCGATCACTTGATAGCGTCCGATTTGCAAGGCAGGTCGATTGCCGATGAGGGAGATCACTGGGGAGCTTTTTTAGGTGGGGCGGGACTGGGTGGCAGAATGGTGAAACAACTTGGGGTGGATGAAAAATCCATCATTCCTTAAACAAGCGCCGCTGGAACGGATCTCGGGCGGCGCGGCGCGAGAGCGACTGGATCTCCTGGATGAACTCGTTGACGTCCTCGAACTGCCGGTAAACCGAAACGTAGCGGACGTAGGCGACCGGATCGATCTGATGAAGCTTGTCCATCACCTTGCCGCCGATGATGGCGGACGGCACCTCGCTGACGTGGTCCTTGTGCAGATCGGTTAGGATTTCCTCCACCGCGCGGTCCAGACGGTCCATCGGCACCGGGCGCTTCTCGCAGGCTTTGATCAGCCCGCTCATCAGCTTCTCGCGGTTGAGCGCCTCGCGGGTGCCGTCGCGTTTGACCACCCGCAGCTCGGTGCGCTCGATCTGCTCGTAGGTCGTGTAGCGATAGCCGCACTTCAGGCACTCGCGACGACGACGGATCGAGGTCCCGTCCTTCGACGATCGGGAATCGAGGACTTTGTCTTTGAGAGAACCACATTGGACGCAACGCATGGAAAGATGTGATAAGCAACGTCCCGAATCCTAGGGCTGCATGTGGTAGCGTCAATCCGAAAACTACGGCGTATTTAGTAGCCGGCCGTGGATGATCGGGAAATGCGAAGAGAAGATTTTTGGAAAAGGCGCTCCCGGCTGAAACCGCCGGGGCACGTTTTGCATCAGGCTTCCGCCTTCTTCTTCGCGAGCTGCTCGTCGCGAAGGCCGCCGATGAATAACAGAAACGCGGCGACGCAGATGCAGGAGTCCGCCACGTTGAAGGCCGGCCACCAGCCGCCGCTTGACGGGACGAGCTTGTCGTAGAGAGGAAGTTTGATGGCGACGAAATCGACGACGTAACCCTCCGACAAGCGGTGCCACAGGCTGGCGGATTTGAACTCGTCCAGCAGAAATCCCTGGACCAGGCGGTCCGTGAGATTTCCAAAAATTCCGCAAAGCAGCAGGGCGACGGCGACCTTGGAAAGCGGGTGGGTGAAAGCGCCTTTTTTCCAGAAGACGCGGATCATCGTCAGCGCGAGAAGCGGCACCAACAGGAACACGACGGGCGCCCAGTCGGTTCCGTTTCCAAAGCCGAACGCGACGCCTTGGTTGTGCACGCGGACGAGGTGGAAGACGTTCGAAATGACAGGCAGGTCAAACGCCTCATCCGACCACGGCGGCGGAAATCTGCCGACGGTCCAGAATTTCGTGACCTGGTCGAGCACATAGAGCGGGAACGTCAAAAAGAGGAGGAGCTTGGGAAGTGTCATGGAATGGATAGGTCCTATGGGTCGTGTAAGACCTATTTGCAAACTTCGTCGCAGCGCTCGCAAAGCCCGCTTTCCAGCAGCGGCTCGTGCTTGCGGCAGCGCGGGCAAAGCGGCAGGTCCGTCTTGCGGGCGGTGGCGCTGAGCTCCTCGCCTTTAGTGGCGGTGAGGCCGGCGATGATGAAGAACTCGGTGGCGAAGGCTCGGTCGTTGAGTATTTCCACCAGGCCGGCGTCGCTTGCGGGAATCGTTAGGGTGACGTCCGCCTCGTTGTTGCGGGTGAATTCCTTGCACTGGATGCAGGCCTCAATGGCGGTCTGGATGGCGTATTTGATTTCGAACAGGCGCGTCACTTGCTTCATCGCCTCGCCGGGCGCAAATGCCGGATTCGCCTCGGGGAAATCCTGCTCGTGGATGGTGCCGCTGGTGAAAGCCGCGTGCTCCCACGCCTCGTCGGCGGTGAACGCAAGGATCGGTGCTAGCAGCTTCGCGATACTGGTGAAAATCTCATGCATCGCCGCCTGGGAGGCCGCGCGGCGCGGGGAGTCGGCGGCGTCGCAATACATGCGGTCCTTCGTCGCATCGATGTAGATGGCGGAGAGGTCGTGGGTGCAGAAGTTGTTGAGCGAGTTGAAGACCTTGCGGAATTCGTAGGCTTCGTAGGCACTGCGGCAATCGGCGACGACTTGGTGGAGGCGCTCGAGGATCCAGCGGTCGAGCAGCGTGTATTGCGGATTTTCGACGGCTTTGAAACCGTCGAGATTTCCCAACAGAATCCGCAGCGTGTTGCGCAGGCGGCGGTAGGGTTCGGCGACTTGTTTGAAGAGCTCTTCGCCGAAGGGAACTTCATTCTGCCAGTCCACGGAGGACACCCACAAGCGGACGATGTCGGCACCGTATTGGTTATAGAAGTGCGCGGCGTCGGTCGGTTTTCCGGACTTTGCAGCGTCGGACTTGGAAATCTTCTTCTTGTCCTTATCGACGACGAATCCATGGGTCATCACCGTCTTGTAAGGCGCGTGACTGCGGTAGCCGGTGCTGAGCATCAGCGAGCTTTGGAACCAGCCGCGGTGTTGGTCGGTGGCTTCCAGATAGAGATCCGCCGGGCAGTGGAGCTGCGGGTGCGCATCGAGCACGGCGGCATGCGAGCAGCCGGAGTCGATCCACACGTCGAGCGTGTCGCGGCATTTTTTCACTCCGGCGGGCAGGCCTAGCAGCGCGGCGAGCTCGGCGTCGGATTTTTCAAACCAGACATTGGTGCCTTCCTTTTCGACGAGGTCGGCGACCTTGAGGGCAAGTTCGGACGAGATGATCACCTCGCCGTTTTCACTGAAGAAAACCGGCAGCGGGACGCCCCAGGTGCGCTGGCGCGAGATGCACCAGTCCGGGCGGCTTTCGACGGTGCCGTAGATCCGGTTGCGGCCCCAGGCGGGCAGCCACTCGACTTTGTCAATCTCCGCCAGCGCCTGGCCGCGGAGCGTGTCGAGCGAGATGAAAAACTGTTCGACGGCGCGGAAGATGATTGGCGTTTTCGAGCGCCAGCAATGCGGATAGGAGTGCTTGTAAACTTCCTGGCCGAGCAAGTGGCCGCTCTCGGCGAGGATCTCGATGATGCGGGTGTTCGATTTGAAAACGTGCACGCCGACGAGCTCGGCGAGGCCGACCTCTTCGGTGAACTTCCCTTCGTTATCGACCGGAGAAAGCACGGCGAGGCCGTTCTGCTGGCCGGCCACATAGTCGTCCGAGCCGTGGCCTGGAGCGATGTGGACCGCACCGGTGCCAGTCTCGGTGGTGACGAAATTCGCGAGGATGAGCTTGGAGGTGCGGTCGAGGAACGGGTGCCCGGCCTCGAAGCCTTCGAATTCCTTGCCCTTGCTTTCGCGGATCGTTTCCGCGAGCGCGAAGCCGGTTTTCTCGGTGAAAGCGCCGATGAGTTCACGGACGATCACGAAGGTCTCGACCACGTCGTCCTTGATGAATTTCCCGACGATGTAGGTAAACTCCGGATGCAGCGCGATGCCGAGGTTGGCAGGGAGCGTCCATGGCGTGGTGGTCCAGATGACCATGCTGGCCTGACCGGCGAACTCGCCTGAAACGAGCGGGAACTTGACGAAAATCGCCGGGCTTTCCTTGTCGGCATATTCCACTTCCGCCTCGGCGAGCGCGGTTTGCGCGCCGTAGGACCACTGGACGGGCTTTTTCGCTTGGTAGATGTTGCCGTTTTCCACCAGCTTCGCGAAGACGCGCAGGATGCTCGCCTCGTAGTCGGGATTCATCGTCAGATAGGGGCTGTTCCAATCGCCGAAAACCCCGAGCCGCCGGAACGAACCGCGCTGGATGTCGATGTATTTCATGGCGAACTCCGTGCAGCGGCGGCGGATTTCCGCAGGCTCCAGACCGGCGGCTTCCTTGACCACTTTGAACTCGATCGGCAGCCCGTGGCAGTCCCAACCGGGCACGAACGGCGCGGTGAATCCAGCCATGGTCTTGGATTTCACAACTAGATCCTTGAGCAGCTTATTCAGCGCGGTGCCCATGTGGACATCGCCATTCGCGAACGGCGGGCCGTCATGGAGGATGAATTCCGGAGCCTTCTGAGCGCGGCGGCGGGCGAGGATTTTCTCGTAGAGTCCGTCGTTTTCCCACTTTGCGAGGCGGGCGGGTTCGTTCAGCACCAGATCCGCGCGCATCGGGAAAGTCGTTTGCGGGAGGGTCAGGGTGTCTTTGTAATTCGGGGCGGCGCTCATGACGGGGCGCGGAAGCTAGCAATGGGGCCCGGTGGGGTCAACCACGGGGAACAGCAAGGAGTTTATGTTTTGTTTTGCGCTATCCGGGCATTCGCGCCTGAATTTCCCGCCCACCATGTTCAACCATTCCACCACCCTTCTGACTGCCTTGGCGCTGCTTGCTTCATCGGCAAATACCCTTCGCGCCGAGGATTTCTCATTTGAGGCGCTGTGCGCCAAGGCCCGCAAAATGGCGGTTGCGCCGTATGCCGCGCCGAAGCTGGAGCTGGCGGATTTCTGGAAAAACCTGAATTACGACCAGCACCGCGACATCCGTTTCCAAATGGATTCCGGACTGTGGGCGAAGGAAAAAGGGCCGTTCTCCATCGACTTCTTCCACCCGGGATGGACGGCGAAGAAGATGGTGACACTCCACGAGGTGACGGGCGGCAAGTCCGGGCCATTGAAGTTCGACCAGAGCTTGTTCAACTACGGGAAACAAAAAATCCCCGCCGGGACGCCGCCGCCTCCGGGCTACGCGGGTTGGCGCGCGCGGACGCATTTGAACACGGAGACTTACATGGACGAGTTCCTGGTTTTCATGGGCGCGAGCTATTTCCGGGCGATTCCGAAGGACGCGCCATACGGGCTTTCCGCGCGCGGCTTGTCGATCAACAGCGGGCTGCCGGGCGTGGGCGAGGAGTTCCCGGATTTTACGGAATTCCACTTGGAAAAACCGGCGAACGGCTCGAACACGCTCAAGGCCAGCGCGCTCCTCACCGGCGAAAGCGTGGCGGGCGCCTATCAGTTCACGATCACTCCGGGACCGGAAACCATCGTGGACGTGGTGGCGGAAATCACGCTGCGCCGCCCGGTCCAGCAGCTCGGGCTCGCGCCTTTTTCCAGCATGTTCTGGTTCGGCGAGAGCACCCATCCGAAGCCTTATGATTTCCGGCCTGAGGTGCATGACAGCGACGGCTTGCTGATGGAGCTGGGCAGCGGAAATCTCCACTATCGCCCGCTGGAAACGACCGCGGGCCAGTTCCGCCACTGCGTTTTCACGATGGAGAAACCGCGCTCGTGGTCCCTCCTGCAACGCGACCGCTCGTTCAATTCCTATCAGGACCCGGAGGCCCTCTACCACAACCGGCCGAGCGTGCGGGTGGAGCCGGTGGAGGGGTTCGACCTTGGGAAACTCCACCTGATCGAGATGCCGACCCGCGACGAGACGGACGACAACGTGATTCTCCTGTGGGAGCCGCAGCCGGCGCTGGAAGTCGGCAAAACCGCGCGTTTCCACTATCGCCTGCGCTGGATGCGCGATCCCGCGCCGTCCGGGATTTTCACCGTCCGCGCCACGCGCACCGGGACGCCGGTGCAGAAGCCGGACGAGGTGTTGGTGGCCATCGATTTCGCGAAGCCGCTTGAGCCGGGACTCAAAGTCGGCGATCCGAAATGGGATGATATCTCGAAGTTGAAGCCGGTCGTAACGGTGAATCAAAAGGCGGTGAAGATCCTCCACGTCGGACTGAGCGACATCAGCATGCCGAACGTGGATGCGCTTCCCGCCGGCCTCGGCCGCAGCGACAAGCTCCACATGCCGCAGGTGTTACGCGCGTTTTTCGTGCTCGATCCGCCGAAGGATTTGAACGACATCGACATGACCTGCGAGCTGCAGGACGAGACCGGCAAGTGCGTGTCCGAGCGCTGGGTCTATCTCTGGCAGAAATCCCGGTAATCAAGAAGCGCCGGGCGGACGGATCAGCACCTTGTCGATCCGGTTGCGGTCGAGGTCAACCACCTCGATCCGGAATCCACCGGTGGTGAAGTGGTCGCCTGTCGCGGGAATTTTCCCGAGCGACTGGAGGATGAAGCCGCTGAGAGTCGAGTACTCGCGCTCGTCGGCGGCTTCCAGCGGGAGTTCCGGGAAGAGGTCTTCGAACTCATCGATGCGGATCATCGCGTCCACCAGCCAGCTGCCATCCTCGCGCCGCACCGCGTCCGGGCGCGCGGGTTTGGTGGAGGCGAAGTCGCCGATGATCGTTTCCATGACATCGTGAAGCGTGATCAATCCGGCGATGCCGCCGAACTCGTCGGCCACGAGGGCGATGGTGGAATTGCTCTTGCGAAATGTTTCCAACAGCCGGTTGAGCGGCTGGGTGGGAGGCACCAAGAGCGGCGGCTTGAGCAAGCTCTTGAGCCCGCTCTCATCGCCGGCGTGGAGCGCGGCGAAAAGGTCTTTGATGGAAACCATCCCGAGCAGGTGGTCCCGCCGTCCTTCGAAAACCGGGAACTGGCTGTGATGGCTGCGCAAGACGGCGAGGCAGGTTTCGTTGTGGCTTTTCGCCGCATCCAGCCAGCAAATTTTCCCGCGATGAATCATCAGGTCGCGCACGCACAGGCTGTCGAGGCCGAGGATGGCCTCCACCATTTGCGATTCCCCGGCGATCAGCGCCCCCCCGCGCTCGCCCTCGCGGACGAGCATTTTCACCTCCTCCTCGGTCACGGCGGCCTCTGCCGCGGGGCGGACCCGCAGCAGGCCAAGCACCAGATCCGTGGAAACGCCGAGTAATTTCACCATCGGCGAGGCGATCCGCGACAACCGCGCCATCGGCCCGGCGGCAAACCGCGCGATCATTTCGGGATTGCCCATGCCGATGCGTTTCGGGACGAGCTCGCCGATGACCAGCGAGAAATAAGTGATCGCGCTCACCACCAGGCCGACGGCCAGCGGGTCCGCCCAAGGCGCGATCCATGGCATCAGGGAGATTGCCGAAGCGAGGGATTTAGCCAGCGTCGCCCCGCCGAACGCGCCGGCCAGCACGCCCACGAGGGTGATGCCGATTTGCGTCGTGGAGAGGAAGCGGTTGGGCGATTCGACGAGATCCAGCGCGGCTTGCGCCTTTTTATCGCCCGTTTCCGCCCACTGCCGCAGACGCGATTTCCGGCTGGAAACCACCGCGATTTCGATCATCGCGAACAGCCCGTTGAGCAACAGGAGCAGGAAAATGAAGACGATTTCGAAGCCAACGACAGACATTCCCCAAGCAAGCAAGATATCCCGGGATCGGCGAGCTTGATCATTCGGACGGCTGAAATTTACCGGAATTATAATTGGAATAGTTCTTGATATCGGTCCGCTCACCTCTAGTTTGCCGTCGCGATGGTCAGCAAAGCCCCAGAAATTTCCCCTGAAATGGAGATCCCCGACGAGATTTCCGGCTTGAGAATGACGGCCCAGCGCCGCGAGGTTTACCGCCTTCTCCAGCAGGAGCGTAACCACCCGACGGCAAACGATGTCTTCATGCGGGTGAAGGATCGTCTGCCGCACATCTCGCTGGCCACCGTTTACAACTGCCTCGAAGCGCTCGTCCAACACGGCATCATCCGCCAAGTGAATTTCGAACGCGAGTCGTCGCGCTACTGCCCGAATCTCAGCGAGCACGGCCATTTCCACGACGCCACCACCGGCGTCATCCACGACGTGGACTTCAAACCCGGCGTCAATCTCGCCGACGTCCTCAACCTCCCGCCCGGAGCCGTCATCGACGACGTCGAAATCACCCTCCGCGGCAAACTCGCGAATATTTAATCTCAACTTTTACCACCATGAGCCTGCACATCCAAGACCTCCACGCCACTCTCGAAGACGGCACCGAAATCCTCAACGGCGTCACCCTCGATATTCCGAAGGGTGAAGTCCACGCCATCATGGGGCCTAACGGCTCCGGCAAATCCACCCTCTCGAAGGTGATCGCCGGCCACGAAGGCTACGTCGTCACCTCCGGTTCGGTGACGCAGGACGGCGAGGAAGTCCTCGGCAAATCCGTGGACGAGCGCTCGCGCGGCGGCATCTTCCTCGCCTTCCAATATCCGTCCGAAGTCCCTGGCGTCTCGAATGCCAACTTCATCCGCGCCGCGCTGCAGGCGCGCTTGCCGAAGGGTCAGGACATCGACGCCGTCGCCTATTATAAGAATCTCTATTCGAAAATGGACCTGCTGGAAATGGACCGCAAGTTCACCGCCCGCGCCGTGAACGAAGGCTTCTCTGGCGGCGAAAAGAAGCGCAACGAGATCCTCCAGATGATGATGCTCGAACCGGAATACTGCATCCTCGACGAAACCGACTCCGGCCTCGACATCGACGCCCTCAAAATCGTCGCCAAGGGCGTCAACGCCATGCGCTCGCCGGAGCGCGGCATGCTGCTCATCACCCACTATCAGCGCCTGCTCGACTACATCAAGCCGGACTACGTCCACGTCATGGCGGAAGGCAAAATCGTCCGCTCCGGCGGCCCCGAGCTCGCCCACGAGCTTGAAAAAGACGGCTACGAATTCCTCAAGGAGCCCGCCCTCGCCTAATCACTAACATTTCACCACCATGTCATACGACACCACAGACGTTCTGGATCTTGAGACCCGCGAGGCGATCGACATCGACCGCACCAAGGGCGACTTCACGTTCCCCGAGCGCAACAAGTTCGACGCCGGCCGCGGCCTGAGTTCTAAGACGGTCGATTACATTTCCGACGTCAAGAACGACCCCGACTGGGTCCGTGAGTTCCGTCACAAGGCGCTCAAGGTGTTCCAAGACAAGCCGATGCCCACCAACTGGGCGACCAAGGATCTGGAAGCCATCGACTTCGACATCATCCGCTATTATTTATCCGACGGCGAGAAGCCGAAGCGCTCGTGGGACGACGTGCCCCCCGACGTTCTGGAAACCTTCGAGCGCCTCGGCATTCCCCAACAGGAGCGCGCGTTCCTCGCCGGCGTGGAAGCCCAGTTCGACTCCGAGGCCGCCTACTCGAACGTCAAGGAGGAGCTCACCAAACAGGGCGTCATCTTCTGCAACTCCACCGAAGGCCTGAAAGAGCACGAGGAAATTTTCCGCCCGTGGTTCGGCAAGGTCATCCCGACCGGCGACAACAAGTTCTCCGCCTTGAACTCCGCCGTGTTCTCCGGCGGCTCGTTCATCTATATCCCGAAAGGCCTCAAGCTAAAGCAACCGCTCCAAGCTTATTTCCGCATCAACTCGGAAAACTTCGGCCAGTTCGAGCGCACGCTCATCATCGCCGACGAAGGTGCCGAGTTGATGTATATGGAAGGCTGCACCGCGCCGAAGTTCGAGACCGCCACGCTGCACTCCGCCGTCGTTGAACTCGTCGCGCTCAAGGGCGCGAAGATCCAATACGTCACCGTGCAAAACTGGTCGTCCAACGTCTTCAACCTCGTCACCAAACGCGGCATCGCCATGGAAGACGCGGAAGTCCGCTGGATCGACTGCAACATCGGCTCGCGTCTAACCATGAAATACCCCGGCGTCGTCATGAAGGGCAAGCGTGCCCGCGGCGAGGTCATTTCCATCGCCCTGGCCAACACCGGGCAGCATCAGGACACCGGCGCGAAGATGATCCACGCCGCCGATGACACGACTTCCAACGTTGTTTCCAAGTCCATCTCCGTCGGCGAAGGCCGCTCCACCTACCGCGGCCAGGTCTTCATTCCGAAGCACCTCAAGGGCTGCAAGAACAACACCGAGTGCGACGCCCTGCTCATCAACAGCCACAGCCGCACCGACACCTATCCGGCCATCACCGTGAAGGGCAACCAGCACGCCACCCAGCACGAGGCATCCGTTAGCCAGGTGTCCGACGACATGCTCTTTTACATGCAACAGCGCGGCCTCAACGAGGGCCAGGCGATGTCGCTCGCGGTCAACGGCTTCATCAACGACCTCGTTCGCGAGTTCCCGATGGAATATTCTGTCGAACTCAAGCGCCTCATCGATCTGGAAATGGAAGGCTCGGTGGGCTGACCCTGAAATCCCAACTTACTTTTCAATGAGCCTTACCCTCGATTCACCCAGCTCCATGCTTACGACCGCTCCGGAAACCCCGGCTTATTTACCCGCTTGGTTTGCCGCCCGCCAGCAGTCCGCCTGGCAGAGCTTTCTCGCCACTCCAGCGCCGAAACGCGGCGATGAGACCTGGCGCTTCTCCAGCATCAAGCAGCTCGATTTCTCCTCGTTCCGCAAAACTCCGGTTAGTGGGGCGAATGATTTGATCGCCCGCTCCAGCGGCCTTGAAGCGCCGGCGGCGAAATTGATTTTCGTGAACGACGAGCTCGTGCATGTGGAATCCCGTCTGCCGGAAGGCGTCATCTGCCTGCCGCTCGCCGAGGCGCTCGTCTCGCACAGCGATCTGGTGCAGGCGCATTTCATGAAGCAGGAAACCCGACTCGGGTCCGCCAAATTCGCCGCTCTTCACGAAGCCTCGCTGACGAACGGCTTGTTCGTTCATGTTTCCGACAAGGTGGAAGTCGAAGGAACCATCGAGGTCCATCACTGGATCGTTGGAGGAAACACCGTGATCTTCCCGCACACGCTGGTCGTCACCGGCACGAGTTCGAAAGTCCGCGTGGTGGACATTTTCCGCTCGGCGGACGATGTCCAACCCGGCCTCGCCATCGCCGTCAACGACCTCTCCGCCGGCCAGAATTCGAAGCTCGATTACGTCGCGATCCAGGCCTTCAACGAAGTGACGCGAGTCATCCAGATCAACGAGACGTCCGCCTTCCGCGACGCCTCGGCCACCGGATTCATCCTCAACACTGGCGCTTCATGGGCGCGCAACGAAACGCTCTCCCGCCTCGAAGGTCCGGGCTCGCGCTCGGACATGCTCGCCGTTTCCATCCCCGCCCACGAACAGGAATACGACCAGCGCACGTTCCAGCACCACGTCTCGGAAGGCGCCTACTCGGACTTGCTCTACAAGAACTCGCTCTACGACAACTCCCGCACGATTTTCTCCGGGCTCATCTTCGTGGATGAAAACGCGCACCACACCGACGCCTATCAGACCTGCCGCAATCTGCTGATGAGCGACACCTGCGAGGCCAACTCCATGCCCGGCCTGGAGATCAACGCCGACCAAGTGAAGTGCTCCCACGGCAGCACCTCCTCCCAGATCAGCGACGAGGAAATCTTCTACCTCCGCGCCCGCGGCATCG
The DNA here is from genome assembly GCA_945879075.1 of Akkermansia muciniphila. Classification (GTDB taxonomy): domain Bacteria; phylum Verrucomicrobiota; class Verrucomicrobiia; order Verrucomicrobiales; family Akkermansiaceae; genus Luteolibacter; species Luteolibacter muciniphilus_C. The sequence goes on from CAMCUY010000013.1 coordinate 18,264, forward strand.
ATCCGGTGAACGCCCGCCAGCTTATCGCCCGCGGATTCTCGGTGGACGTCGTCGAGCGCCTGAAGAACAACGAAGTCGAGGCGCTCGTCCTCAAATTCATCGACGCCAAGTTCGCCCACATCGCTTCTCGCAGTGCTTAATCGCGCCGGTCACATCAACTGCGAGCCGGCCTCCGCCAGCTCGGAGCGCTCGCCGCGGTTCAGCGCGACGTGGGCGACGAAGGGCTGGCCCTTGAGGCGGTTGCGGGTGTAAACGAGCCCGTTGCTGCGGCTGTCGACGTAAGGATTGTCGATCTGCGCCGGATCGCCGACGAGCACGAGCTTGGAGTCGCGCGACATCCGGGTGACGATGGTTTTCGCCTCCTGCGGCGTGAGCTGCTGGGCTTCGTCGAGGATGAAGAAGCGGTTAGGAATCGAGCGGCCGCGGATGTAGCAGAGCGCTTCGATTTCCAGAATGCCCTGCTCCATGAGAATCTCGTAGGGCTTCTTCACGGTGGCGGGCGCGGCACCCGTTGCCTTCTGTTGTTTGCGGCGCGGACCGAGCGGAGTGGCGGGACGCATGAGCAGATCGAGAGCGTCATGGATCGGCTGGAGCCATGGGCGCATTTTCTCGTCAAGCGAGCCCGGCAGGAAACCGAGCTGATCGCCCATCGAGACGACCGGCCGGCTGACAGTGATGCCGTTGTATTTGCGGTTGAACATCTCGTGCAACCCCGCGGCGACCGCGACCAGAGTCTTGCCGGTGCCGGCGTGGCCGTAACAGGTGACGAGGGAAATGTCCGGGTTGAGAAGCGCGTCGATGAGGCAGCGTTGGCCGAGGTTGAGCGGCTTGAGCGACTGGCCGTCGGGGATTTTCAAAACTTCGGGAATATTGAGTCGGACGAAGCGGCCGTCCGCCGAGAGCCGGGCGGGGATGGTTTGCTTCTCACCCGCGCCTAACAAGACATACTCGTTCACCGCCACGCCTTGGATGCGGTCATCCGCGATCGGGAGATCACCGGTGCTGGCAAAGCGATGGAGCTCGCTCGGATCGACTTCGACACGACGCACCTCGTAGTTTGAAACCTCGCGGGCATCGACCTTGTCGTTGAGATAGTCCTGACACTCGATCCCGACGGCACGAGCCTTGAGCTGCATGTTGATGTCCTTCGTCACGAGGACGACGGGAGCCTGGTTATACTGCATGAGCAGCAGGCAGGCTGCTAGAATCCGGTGGTCGACGCGCTCGCGGTCGGGGAAAACCCGGTGGAAGCGGTTGAGCTGGTCCGAGTTTTTCGGGCAGCTCGCGGGATCGTAGATGACGAGCCGCACGGTGCCGCCGCCTTCGGTGGTGACGCCGTGGGTGACTTGCTCGGAAGAGGAGAACATGTCGGTCAGGCGGCGGTGGACGCGGCGGGCGTTGGCGCCGCGCTCGGTTTGCTCGGACTTGAATTTGTCGAGTTCGGCGAGCACATCGACGAGGATGCAAAGGTGGTTTTCCTTGAAGCGTTCGAGGGCCGCCGGGTCGTGCAGGAGGACATTGGTGTCGAGCACGTAGTTTTTCACGAGCTGCGAGGGTGCCGTGAGGCCGAAATCGCGGGCCATGGGGGAGGTGCCGCCCGCTCGCTTTTTTCGGGTGCCGACCCCGTTTTCTGGAATTTCTTCAAACAATGCGGACTGACCTTCCTCGGTACGATGAATCATCGGTGTGAATGACTTTGCGGGGTGTTTTGACGGGCGACGGGGAGCGAGACCCCGGCCCGTCGCCGGTATCCGCAGTGCCATATCGTGGCCTCGAAACTTTGATCGCTTTAATCAAGATGTGCTTACTATCTTTATGCGCCGTGGAATGACAACCCCCAATTTGAAAATTTCCGCGGCGAGCTTGCGGATGCGGACGTGCGGGTATTGCAGTTAGGGCGTGGACTTCTTTGAGCGGCGCAATCCCGCGCACGCGGCTTTCACGGCGGCCATGTGGGCGGCCACTCTTTGACCGAGCGCGGCGTGGCTGGGGGTCTCGAAGGTGAATGAAACGGGGCAGCCCGCTTTCGCCAGATAGATCGCTTCCGGCCAGCCTTCCGGCAGGTCCGGCTCGGCGGGGTGATAGATCCAGCCTGCCTCGCGCGGCTCGTGGCCGTCGATTTCCGGGCCGGACTCCGGCGGGAACCACGGACTGACCGCCTCGAGGATCAGCCGTGCGCGCTCCGGATCATCGTCTCCCAGATTGATCTCATAAAAATAGAAGCCCGTGCTTTCCCAATCCTCATGCAGGGAAATGAACAGGTCCGGCGCAGGCCGGGCGTCGAGCCAGAGCCCGTGGGCGACGACTTCCAGCGTGGCGCGCTGCCAGTAGTCGCGGTTCAGGTCCACCCCGCCGGCGTTTTCGCGAGTGACGGCGGCGAGCCCGGAGGGATTGAGCGCGGGGCAGAGCGACCAATGGACCGCCGGGGTGAAAAACCCCTCGCGCATCAATTCCAGCAGCGCGAGCGGACCGGCGGGCTCGTCGCCATGAATCCCGGCGGATAGATAGACGCGCGGACCGCTGCCGGGGCGCTCCCAAGCCACCAGCGGCCCGCTCTCCAGATCCGCGAGCAGCGTCGGCATGAAGCCCGCCGCTTCCGCCGCCCCGCGGAACGCGGTTTGATAATGCCGCCATTCGAACACCTCGCTCATCGCCGAAAGATGGGGGCCTCAATGCCATTTGAAAAGCTCGGTGAAGAACGACTGCATCGCCACCCACCAGCGGCGGTCGGCGGCGAGGATGAGGATGTCCGGGAATTTCATGCTCACGAACAAAGTCCGGGAAGGCAGCGCGGTCAAATTCCTAAAAATTGAAGAGGCGGACTGAGGTCCTGGACTACTTTCCGGCTCACTCCGCGTCGAACACCACGCGGAAGCCGAGGTCGGGGCGGCGTAGCGAGCGGTCGGCGGTCCACTCGCGGGTGAGCGCATCGGTGCCGGGTTTCAAATAAGAGCCGCCGATGAGGACCCAGAGTTTTTCGCCGAGCGGGTTGGCCGGGTTGGGCGCGGGCTTGGCCGTCCACTCGCAGACCGAGCCCGCCATGCCGAGGAGTCCGGCGGGGGTGCGGTCGAGGGTTTGGGAAGTGACGGGAGCCCACGGACCGGGCGGGATCGCGGCGGGCTTTCTCCCCTCCAGGTTGAGCGCGGCGAACCATTCTTCCTGAGTGGGCAGGCGGGCCTTTTTCCACTCGGCATAAGCGGCGGCGTCCCACCAATCGACACCGGTGACGGGGCAATCGAGGGTAACCGCCAGATTCCGCCAGACTCCGTTCGCATTGGCGGCGGCGAGCTGGGCGGGCCAGTCGGCCGGCTCGTGGGAGGTTTTTCCGGGCGCTTGATCGGCAGGATCGAAGGTTCGCTCGCGGCCGCTCTTGGCCAGCGTGTCGAGGATTTCAAGGAACCCGGCGAATTCGCCAATGGTGACCTCGTTAGCGGAAATGCGGAAGGCGGGAAGGGATTCCTCGCTGCCATCCGGCGTGGGGTAATCGCCCGCAGCGACAGTGACGGCATCCGGCAAGCTGGCACGGGGCGGCGCTGGCAGGGCCGGGGGTCGCATCCGGCCGGCAAGCACGACGATGCCGACGGCCACCACGGCGGTAGCCAAGGCGATCAGCGCGATGGATTGCTTTTTCCTAGCAGGAATAACCGCGCGGGTGGCGGACGGTGACGACGTGGAATCGGCGAGCTGGTGCTCGATCTGCATGCAGAAATCGCGGACTTGCTCCCAAGTGAGCGGGGCTTCGAGACCCTCGCCGCGCATCCAAGCGCACACGGTGAGCATGCGGGTGGCACCGGGTTGGTCCGCGGCGACGAGAGGAACGAGGGCGTTTCCGAGATGGACGATGTCCCGCATGGATTGGTCCGCCGTGCGGGGTCCGGCGACGGCGAGATTTTCCAAACGGACGACGCCGTGTTCGTCCTGATGCACCGCTTCGAGGCCTAACGACGAAGTCGCCTGACCGAGGACTTCATGCTGGAGGTGGGCGTCAGCAACCCGGCGCAACAGATCAACGAGACGGGCAGGGGCCAGGCGCCGCTTGGTCTTTTCCCGCATCGCGAGGGTGATGCCGGGCAGGAGCTCGTGGGCGTAATAACAGGGGCCGGGACCGGGACCGGCGACGGCTTCGTAAACGGACCCTATCAGAGGTTGGTCGACCGCAGCCTTGGCGCGGACATCTGCCAAAAACACGTCCTTCTGACCGGACTGGTCCTCCCGCAGCTCATCGACAAGGACGAGGCGGGAAACGGAAAGCTGCTCGGCGAGCCATGTCCTGGAGATGGCACTTTCCGCAACCAGTTCCTTGAGCCGGTAATCGCCTAGCAGGCGCTCTTCAGGGGCGTCATTCATCGGGTTTCTGAGAACTCACTTGATAGGTAGAGGCGGCAGCAGCGGCAGGTTCGGGTCGAAGTCCGGCGGCAGCGAGTCTTGGAATTCCGGCAACAGCGGGTCGCCGGAAGTCGCGGCGGGCGAGCGCGGGATTTTCGCCGCGAGGTCGCGCGGCCAGGCCTGCACGTCGAGGATCTCGCCTTTATAAAGCAGGGAAACGACCTGGCCGTAATAGCTGCGGCCGCCGAAAAGATGCTCGGTTTGGCCGTCCTGCGGCGGAATCAGGTAGGTCATCCGCAGGCTTTCCTCGTCGCCGGCCCAGTCGAAGGGCATGGTCACCCACTGCTCGGTGACCCACGATTTGTCCTCAAGCTGGATGATCTCGCCTTTGGAAGTGCGGTTGAAAAAGGTGACGGAAACCGCGATTTCCGCGACGTCGATTGCCTCGCCCGGAGCCTTCTGCACCGGGATCGTCAGGATCACCCGCTCGCCGGAATCGTTTTTCGAGTCTTTGAAAATCCGAACCCGGCTTAGCGAGAGCTTGCCGAGCATCGCGTCCGGTTGCTCGAAGCCGTCGCGCAGCTTGCCCGCGGCCAGCGCGTAAAGCGAGCCGGCACCCGAAACGCCCATTTGGAAAACCTTCTCGAAGTGCGCGGCGGCGGTGTCGAACACGCCCATCTGCTCGTGGACGAGGCCGAGTTCGTAATGCACGCTCGGGTCGGCCGGAGATTGCGAAAGCGCTTCCTCCAGTTTCACGATGGCAAGGCCCATGTCACCGGCCACGCGCGCCTGACGGGCTTCACGGACCATCCGCTCCGACCGCGGATCACCGACTTGCGGTAGCGTGACGGGCGTAGGTGGCGGCAGCGAAATTGCTGGCGGCTCGACTGGCGGATGGGAGACGACCGATGACGACGCTGCCGCGGCTCCGGCGGCGGGAACCCGCACAGCGATCAATTTCGGCACCTCCTTGATCACGGTGCGGACCTCGCGCGACTCCTCGAGTCGCTGCGCCAGCGCGAGGCCGGCCACTAACAACTGCGAGAACGCCATCAATGCCAGCGCCCAGCAGCAAATCGCGAACACCGGCGGGCGTCCCGCAAGCGGCGCGTTGGGCTTCTCGGATACCATGCGCGGGAAGATGCTTTGCCGATATCCCCTTGTCAATCCGGCGGGCGGAAGCATGGGGGCGTGGGTCCGGCTCAGGGGAAAATCACTTCCGAACCGGCACCGGGGCCGTGACCGAAACTATCGCCGATGTCCTTGCTGGTGACGAAGAGCATCAGCGAAATGAGGGCGAGGGCGCAAAGGGTCTGGAGGATTTCCAGCGGCCTCGCCTTGACCGGGCGGCCGAAGATTTTCTCCAGAATGGCGAGCGTGATGTGGCCGCCGTCGAGGACGGGAAACGGCATCATGTTGAGGACCGCGAGGTTGACGTTGAAGAGCACCATGAAGGCGAGGATGCGCCGCCAGCCGTCGTCCATTTGCAGGAGCTGGAACTGGAGCTTGCCGATGCCGACCGGGCCGCTGAGGTGGCCGACGCCGATGCTGGAATCCGGCGAGGCCACGCTGACGATGGTGGTCCACATCATCCGCAGGCTGTCGCCGACTTGCTTGAACGGGCCGGGATGGACGATGCCTTGATTCTGATAGGGCGCGCCGTAGAAGCCGAGCCCGAGCATCGGGCCCTTGCCCGCCGGTGACAGCGGGACGACGGGAGTGGCGGTGCGCTTGAGGATTTCCCCGCCGCGCTTGATTTCGATTTCGATGGGGTTCGCGCCGGTTTCCTTGACGAAGGCGACGGCGGATTGGTCGTCGGCGAACTTGCGGCCGTTCATCGAGATGAGGATGTCGCCCTCCTTGAAGCCGGCCTTGTCGGCGGGGCTGCCCTTGACGATGGAGCCGAACTCGATGTGGTCGATTTCCGGGCCGATGCCGACCTGGCGCAAACCGCCGCGCTGGAACCACTTGGTTTTGCGGGTCTCAAACTCGGACACGAGCTTGAGCGGAACCGCCGCGCCCGCGCGCTCGACAGTGAACTCAATCTGTTGGCCTTTGGAGAGGATGATGTTCTCGGTGATGCTGTCGAGCGAACCGGCGAATCCGTCCACCGGATTGCCATTGATTTGGACGATTTTGTCGCCCGGAAGAATGCCGGCTTTGGCCGCCGGGCTGCCTTCCACGACCTCGCCGACGATCTGGCTGGGGATGAAATCCTTCGGTTTGCCCACGCCGTAAACGACCAGGGCGGAGAGCAAGGCGAGCAGCATGGAAAACAACGGCCCGGCGAAGGCGACGATGATTTTGTCCAGCGGGGTGATGGGCGGGAGCGGCTTGTCATCCTTGCTGCCGCCCTCGAGCGCCTCCATCGGGGCCATTTGCGGCAGCGCGACGAAACCGCCGGCCGGAATCCAGCCGAGCCCGTATTGGACGCCGTTGATTTCTTTTTTCCAAATCGGCGTGCCGAACCAGATCTGGAAGCGGTCGATCCGCAAGCCGCGCCATTTGGCGGCGAGGAAGTGGCCGAGCTCGTGGACGAATATGATGACGTTGAAACTCATCACCACGGCGAAAATGAGCAGGATCACTTGGAAAATAGCGGCAATGGCGGACATGAGTCAGGAAAGAACTTCGGAAAGTTAGCGATGCCGCACCTTCCGGCAAGTTCATTAAATTTCCGGAACTCTTCAGTTTCAAAGCAGCATCCGGCATCCCGGCAATGGAGGCTCATCTTGGGAGGGCGGACGGCGAGGCGAAAAACGGAATGGCGGCGGATCCACCAACTTGTTCCGGTTGTATTAGCCGGAATCCAAGCTCTGCCCTGCAAATTTCCGCTGGGTAATCGCCCGGGATCGTTTCGTTTCCCGCGCAAAAGAATCTCAGCCTCGATCCCTACAACCTGCTCGCGGGCTTCGTTTTCAGGACGATAGGCTGGGGTGCGTTTGCCTATGGCCGCAGGCTGGACTTGTGGCCGCCGCGGCGATCGGGGTGGCGTTGATGGCTTATCCCTACTTGTTTACCAATAACTGGGCGCTGTGGGGGGTAGGTGTGGCGCTAATGGTGCTGCTGTGATTTTACCACCATGACCGAGACGGCGCCGGATTTCCCTTGGCAGGAGGGCGGTTTTTCCCGCTAGTTTCCCCCGCCCATGCCAACCGAAGCGATCCTTTCCACCGTGCGCCAATTCCTCGGAGTGGACCCGACCGTGCGCATCACCCTCGAACCGATCAAACGCGGTGCCTCGGGCCGCACGATCGTCCGGGTGAAAACACCGGACCACGAGCCGTTCATCGGCGTGCATTGGACCGAGGAGCGCGAGGATAACTCGCAGTTCATCCCGGTCGCGCAGTTCCTGAAACAGGCGAAATTGCGCGTGCCGGCGATCATCCACGACCGGGCAAGGTATCGCGTGGCGTTGGTCGAGGACCTGGGAGACGTGGATTTGCTGTCGCTGAAGGACCGGCCATTTGCGGAGCGGCTGCCGCTTTACCGCTCGGCGTTCGAGCAGGTGGATAAGTTGTTTTATGCGAAGCCGGCGAAGGAGTTCCACCTGATGCCGCCCTTCGACGCGGCGCTCTACCGCTGGGAGCAGGAGTATTTTTTCGAATACATGGTCGAGGATTTCCTCGGGCTGGACGCCACCGCGCTGCGGAAAAACGAAGCATTCATCGATCTCTCGCAGCGCCTCGGCACGGTCGCGCGGCATCTGGTGCACCGGGATTTCCAGTCGCAAAATCTCATGATCAAGGACGACCAGGTCTGGCTCATCGACTTCCAAGGCCTCCGCCGCGGACGCCAGGAATACGACCTCGCGTCGCTGGTTTTCGATCCCTACATGGATCATTCCGCCGCGGAACGAGAGCAGCTTCTCAAGCTCTGGGAGGAAATCGCCGATGAGCGGCCGCTGGAAAAGCTGTTCCACGAATGCGCGGCCCAGCGCTTGATGCAGGCGCTCGGAGCTTACGGCAACATCGTGAAAAACCGCGGCAACGAGTGGTATCGTCCGCACATCGCGACAGCCGCGCGCCTGCTCGGCGAGGTGACTGCGGGCACGCCGTTGGAGGCGCCGCTCGCGCCGGTACTCGCGAACATTTGCCAATCGTTCAAGTGACTGGCTCGTTCCATCGCCGGCTGCGGGCGCTGCTCATTTCAGCGGCGGCGCTGGTGGTTTGGATGGTGGTGCCGGGCACGGGATGGGACCGCGCGGCGTTCGCGACGGTCGCCAGCAGTTTCGTCAATCCGCCGCTGTTCGTGTCGGGACAGGGGACTCGTGCCGACTCATGGAAACTGCGGGCGTTTTCTTCCGAATCAAAGTTAGACCGCCGCAACGCTCCGGTGATCGTCGCGCTGGAAGATGATCCGGAGGGATTTTTCCAATCCTCGCCGCCCGCGCCCGTCGATCTCGCGGTGATCTTCACGAACTTCCACCGGCTCGGCGTGCAAAAGGCGGCCTCGGCGGCGGTGCTCGCCTGGGAGACACCGGACCCGATCGGGCTGGCGGCTCTGGAAAAATCGCTGGCGCGCTTCGATTCGCTAGTGCTGGCGGCACCGCTTTCCCGCGGCGCGGCGGCCTCTTCGATGCCGCCGGCTTTCCGCCGCGCTTCGATTTCCCTAGCTGCCATTCAAGGCGATCCCTCGTCGCTACCGGTCGTGAACCGCATCCCGATTCCCAGCGTGATTCTCGGCGGAGAAAGCGCGCTGGCGGGGTTTTCCGTGCTCGAAGCCGAGGCGGCCGGTGAGTTTCCCCCGCTCCTGGCGCGCTGGGAGGACCGCGTGGTTTTCGGCTTTCCCCTGCTCACCGTGCTCCAGCGGCTCAATCTTCCGATAGACGGTGTGGAAGTCCGGCTCGGCGGATATCTCATGCTCAGCCCCACCGGGCCGATTGTCCCCATCGACGACTACGGTCGGCTCGCCGTGCCGCTGAGACCGCTCCGCGGCGACGCCGAAATTTCCGCCGAGGCGCTGATCGATGGCGGCGACGACCTGTTCCCGAAACAAGCGCCCGCCCCGGTGATTCTGCGCGACGACCGCAGCGCCGCGGAACCCTCGACGCGGACCTTCTCGCGGAATCTATCCGCCGTTATCGCCGCCATCGCGTCCGACGCCGGACTGGCCGAGGTCCGCGAATATCCGCGTCTGGCACCGGTCTGGGAAATCGAGTTTCTGGCGGTGTTCGTCGTCGTTCTAACGATGCTTTGCCGGGCGTCGGATTTCAAACGGCTTCTCGGTTTCCTGCTGCTCGCCGGCGTCTGTCTCTCCGTGCAATGGATCGCGCTGGGCATGGCGTCCGTCTGGCTGCCCGGTCTGGCAGTGCTCGCGGCGATTTTGGCGGCGCTCGTCGCTCCGTGGTTGGTCCGTGCTCCAAAGCCGGATCGGGAAATCAAAATTCAGCCGGCGCGCTTTCCGGAAGTTGCCAAACTCAAAGCACCTGCCAAAAAGGCCGCGCCTTAAAAAGGCTCCGGCCAAGAAGATCGCTCGCACCAAGAGATCATCCTCGGAATCCTAACCCCACCGCTCATGGACCCCATCGAAAAAGCCAACACCCTCATCGAAGCCCTGCCCTATCTGCAAGCGTTCCGCGGCAAGACCTTCCTCATTAAAATGGGCGGCTCCGCGATGGAGGACCCGGAGCTGGTCGCCAAGGTCATGCGCGACATCGTTTTCCTCGAAGTCGCCGGCATCAATCCGATCGTCGTCCACGGCGGCGGCAAGGCGATCTCCGCGGCGATGGAAGCGGCCGGGCTTGAGGCGAAATTCGTCGGCGGATTCCGCGTCACAACCGATGAAGCGATCGACATCGTCGCCCGCGTCCTGTCGGAGGAAATCAATCCCGGCCTCGTCCGGATGATCCGCGATTTCGGCGGCAAGGCGGTCGGCATTCCGGGCAATGATGTTTTCCTCGGCGAAAAAATCAAAGGCACCGACGCCGATGGAATCCGTGTCGATCTCGGCCGCGTCGGTGAAGTCGTCGGCTGCCAGCTCGCGCACATGGACGCCGCGCACCAGGCGGGAATCGTGCCGGTGATTTCGCCGCTCGCCGCCGAGCTCGCCACCGGCAGGCCGCTCAATATCAACGCCGATCTCGCCGCCGCAGCGCTGGCGAAGCAGCTGCGCGTCGCGAAACTGGTTTATCTATCCGACGTCCCCGGCCTGCTGTCCGATGCCAGGGATCCGTCCTCGCTGGTCAAATCCGTCACCCGCAAGGAGGCCGATGCGATGATCGCCGACGGCACGATTTCCGGCGGCATGATCCCTAAAATCCGCAGCGCTGTGGACGCCCTCAACGCCGGCGTCCGCAAGGTCCACTTCGTCGATGGCCGCCTACCCCATGCGCTGCTGTTGGAAATTTTCACCGACGGCGGCATCGGCACCGAAGTGGTGCGCTGATATCAACCGATCCGCGCCGCGATGTGGAACGCGGCGGCGAAGAAAACCAGTTGCACGCCACCGAACGCGAGCAGGCGGTTGAACGCGGGGCCCGGCGGAAATGTGAGCACGCCCCAGATGATGCGCAGGCCGATGAGAAATACCGGGGCTCCCGCGATCGCCAGCGCCGGGTGGCCAAAGGCGATCCAGCCGAGGCCGGCGAACACCGCGATTTTCACTTCCAGCCAGATCACCGCCACCGCGACTTTCGGGCCGAAGCGCACGGCCAGCGTGCGCTTGCCGGTGCTCGCGTCCTCCTCTCGGTCGCGCAGGTTGTTGATGGAAATGAGGACCGAGGAAAGCATGCCGATCTGCAGTCCTAGCAGCAGCGCCTCGCGCGGCCAGCCGCCCGTCTGGATGAACACCGTGCCCGCCACCGCGACCAGCCCGAAGAAGCCGATCACGAACAGTTCGCCCATCCCGCGGTAGGCCAGCGGAAACGGCCCGCCGGTGTATCCGTAGGCGAGAAAGAGCGAAGGAACCCCGATGGCGATGATGGGCCAGCCATGAGCCTGATAGAGCACCACGCCGCAAAGCACCGCGATTCCGAGAAACAGCGTGGCGAGCCGCATCACCGTCCGCGGCTGCATCATCCCGGAGGCCGTGACCCGCGTCGGTCCGAGCCGGCGCTCGGTGTCCGCGCCTTTGCGGGCGTCGATCGCGTCGTTGAAAAAATTCGTTGCAATCTGAATCGCCACCGCGCCGCCGAGCGTGCAAAGCGCGAGCAGGAAATCGAAAGAGCCGCAGAGTTTCCAAGCGAGCACGCAGCCCGCCCATACCGGGACGATGGCGGCGGGCAGGGTCTTCGGACGCGCCGCGAGGACGCAGGCTTTGAGGGTGGAAGCGGTCACGGGCGGAGTGAAGCCCGGACCGCGCGCCGAATCGACATCATTTCCCGATTTGCGCTTTCAAGATTCACGCGCCTGGATGGCGGTGATGGCGATGTCCTCTACCAGCGAGCCGCGCGACAAGTCGTTGCCCGGGCGATTGAGCCCTTGGAGCACGGGGCCGATGCTGATGACGTTGACGCTGCGCTGGACTGCTTAGTAGGTGGTGTTGCCAGTGTTGGGTGAAAGATGCAGGCCCGCGTCCAAGGTGCCGAGGGATTCGGCGAGTCCTTGCACCCGCACTTCCTCGGTCGAGTGGTCGACGAGCGAGAATTTCAGCGAGGAGCTGCCGCTGTTCATGACGCGCACCTCGGTCGGTGATTGGAGCGAATGGAACGGCATGACGCTTCAACGATACCCCAGCACCATGGAGATTCGCGATGGGCTTGCAACGCATTATCCGCCATTCAGGCGGCAGGACCGCCCACTTACTGCGGCATCATGTAGGCCAGCAGTGTGCCGAGGCGCTCGCGCAGTTTGGAGCGTGGGACGATGGCGTCGACCAGACCGTGCTCGAGCATGAACTCGGCGGTTTGGAAGCCAGGCGGCAGGTTTTGGTGGGTCGTTTCCTTGACCACTCGCGGCCCGGCGAAGCCGATCATGCACTTGGGCTCGGCCAGGTTGATGTCGCCGATGGTCGCGAAGGAGGCAGTGACGCCGCCGGTCGTCGGGTGGGTGAGCAGGGAAATATAGGGCAGTTTCGCCTCGGACAGCCGGGCGAGCGCGCCACAGGTTTTGGCCATTTGCATCAGCGAGAGCATGCCTTCCTGCATCCGCGCGCCGGACGAGGCGGACACGATGATGACGCCGCGTTTTTCGGCGATCGCCGTTTCAATGGCGCGGGTGATTTTCTCGCCGACCACCGAGCCCATCGAACCGGCGAAGAATTTGAAATCCATCACCGCGATCATCGCGCGCTGGCCGTTGATGGTAAGGCGGCCGGAAATCACGGCGTCGTCGAGACCGGTCTTTTCGCGGAGAGCCGCGGTTTTCTCGGCGTAGCCCGCGAAGCCGAGCGGGTTGGCGGAGATCAGGCCGGCCTCCGTTTCCTCGAAGGAATCCGGGTCGGCGAGCATCGTGATGCGCTCGCGGGAATCGACCAAAAAGTGGTGGCTGCAATGCTGGCAGACGTGGAGGTTTTGCTTGAGCTCCAGCATGTGGATCATCGCCCCGCAATCCGGGCATTTCACCCAGAGGCCTTCCGGCATGTCTTCACGTCGATCAAGGGTGCGCAGGCGGGGTTTGCTGAAAATGCCCATGGAATTGGAAAGTTGCTAGGTGGCGCGAGTCGCCGCGGCGGTGGACTCGTGGGTGCGAAGCTAGCGGCGGGGATGGCTGGCGACAATCCCCTTTTGAAAGATCTGCACGCCGCGCGCGGGATCTTTAAGATTGCTATTGTCCCGGAAAGGCAACAAAACCTGCCCCGGAAATAGTAAGCATTTCCGAAGCAATCGATGAATACCCGCCGTTTTGTCAGTGGTTCGTCCGTCATCCTCGCGGGGTGGCTCGGAGCAACGTTTTTCAACGAGGTGCCCGCCCAAAGGTATCCCAAGCTGGATAGAAAACCGGTCGCCGCCGCGGTAGACGGCGCAACCGGCCTGCTCGTCGCGGAGGTAAAACCAGCGGCATCGCCCATTTCAGTTTCCCGCTAACTTTTCAAACCCATGGCTGAACAACCGATTATTTGCGATACCAAGCCGCTGGCGCTCGAAGTGGAGGCCGGCACCCATTGGTGGTGTTCCTGCGGCCGCTCGAGCCACCCGCCGTTTTGCGACGGCTCGCACAAGGGCACCGGCCTGCAACCGGTGAAATACGAGGTGGCGGAGAAAAAAACCATCTGGTGGTGCCAGTGCAAGCACACCGCGAACCCGCCGCTCTGCGACGGCTCGCACAAGAACCTGCCCAAGCCGGAATAACGAAGGACGAAGGAGCCATCCCCGGGCCGCCAGCTTTCAGCTGGCGGCGCTTTTTTGCTGCGAGCACTTCAACTGACAACGGAGACCGAGAGCTACGGAAGCTTTCGAAAAGATCCAACGTCGTTTCAGACGGGCAGATGGTGCCTGTGCGGCGGCCCACTGTGGCTGGGCAAATCATCGGTTTGCGCGTCACAATCGACTCGATGAAATTCGCGCGATACTCCTTCGACTCATACACCTGCACATCGTTCGGGCCGTCTACGTGACGGAGTAGTTCTTTCGGTGAGGCATCCACCTTTCCGCGGTCCACAAAAACTTCACCCATGGTGCCGACGAAGCGGATCGCGTGGCCGTTATCCGGATTTTTCTTGTCGCGCCAGACGGTGATGCCGTCGGCATAACGGTAGTGTAGGGCATCTGCTCCCTCAAAGCCCATAGGGATGAACTCGACCGGTCCGGTTTCATCGCGTCCGAGCGCCCACTGGACGATGTCGAAATGGTGTGCACCCGAATCGCCGAACTTGCGGCAGCAAAGGAGGATTTCAAAAAGCGGCGGCGCGTGGGGTGTGAGGTGTTATTCATGGCGATGATCTACACTGAAAACCCGATGACCCAGCGGAGGAACGAACTTGCCGCAGTTGAGTGGCTCACTCCAGCGCTTGAGGACCCGGCACAGGAATTTCATGAGCGGGAGGCCATGACGGAGTCGCGCCCCGTGCTATCAACATTTTCAGCCCCGCTTTGACAAGCCACGGGCCGGCGGCTATCCAAGCGCATGCGATCGCTGATCAAGCACGTCCTCAAACGCACCGAACCCACCGATGACCTGCACGTCGCCGGCTGGGTGCGCACCCGCCGGGACTCCAAGGGGTTTTCCTTCCTCGAGCTCAACGACGGCACCTGTCTCGGAAACCTCCAGATCGTCGCCGACGCCGGGATTCCCGGCTACGATGCGATTTCCAATATGAACACCGGCGCGTCCGTGGAAGTGCGCGGGAAATTGATCTCCTCGCCCGCCGCCGGGCAGCTTTGGGAAATGCAGGCGACCTCGCTGAAATTGCTCGGCGAGGTGCTGGAAGATTATCCGCTTCAGAAAAAAGGCCACGGCCCGGAGTTCCTGCGCTCCATCGCCCACCTCCGACCGCGGACCAATCTCTACGGCGCGGTCTTCCGCATGCGCAGCCGGATGGCATTCGCCATTCATAGGTTTTTCCAAGAGCGCGATTTCATCTACGTCCACACGCCCATCATCACCGCCAGCGACTGCGAGGGTGCCGGGGAAATGTTCCGCGTCACCACGCTGCCGGACGACAAGATCGGGAAAGCCGAGGAGGACTTCTTCGGCAAGCGCGCCTACCTAACTGTCAGCGGCCAGCTTGAGGGAGAAACCTTCGCCTGCGCCCTCTCCAACATTTACACCTTCGGCCCCACCTTCCGCGCGGAGAACTCCAACACCTCGCGCCACGCCGCCGAGTTCTGGATGATCGAGCCGGAAGTCGCGTTCTGCGATCTGGAGGGCGACATGGATCTGGCCGAATCGCTGGTGAAATACCTCGTCAAGGAAGCGCTCGAAAACAGCGAGGGCGATCTCGCGATTTTTGAAAAGTTCGTGGACAAGGGCCTGCGCGAGCGGCTCGAATTCGTCGCCAGCCGGCCGTTCGAACGCATCACCTACACCGCCGCCGTCGAGCTGTTGCTAGCCAGCGGCAAGACCTTCGAATATCCCGTCGAATACGGCCTCAACCTGCAATCCGAGCACGAACGCTGGCTCACGGAAGAGCATTTCAAGGCGCCAGTCACCGTCTTCAATTACCCGAAGGAAATCAAACCGTTCTACATGCGCCTCAACGACGACGGCAAGACCGTCACCGCCATGGACGTGCTGGTTCCCGGCATCGGCGAGATCATCGGCGGCAGCCAGCGCGAGGAACGGCTGGACGTCCTGTTGGAAAATTTCGCCAAGCACGGCCTCGATCCGGAAGCCTACGATTGGTATATCGATCTCCGCAAATACGGCAGCGTCCCGCACGCCGGCTTCGGCCTCGGCTTCGAGCGGATGCTCATGTTCGTCACCGGCATGGCGAACATCCGCGACGTGATCCCGTTCGCCCGGACGCCGGGACACTGCGAATTTTAACAGCAAATGATTCTCATCGAACAAAAGCCGCTGATCTCCCGCTACCGCCTCAAGGCGCGCGGATTTCTGAATTCCATCTCCAAGCGCAGCAGCTTCGAAGGCGCGCTGATCCAGATCGACGGCGGCTACGGTTGCATTCACCCGTGGCCGGAGCTGGGAGACCCCACGCTGGAAAAATGCCTCGCCGACCTGGCCGGCGCTCGCCGCTGGCCCATCGTCCGCCGGGCGATCCGCTGCGCGGAATACGACCGCGAGGCACGCGCGTTCGAGAACTCGTTGTTCGAGGAGATGGAAGTGCCCGCCAGCCACGCCACGCTCGCCAAGGCCGACGCCGCGGAAGTGGCGCGCGCCGTGGAGGCGGGATTCACCACGGTGAAACTCAAGGCCGGGCGCGATCTGTCCGCAGAAATGAAATTCCTCGATGCGATGACACTCGAATTTCCAGCGCTTCAGTGGAGGCTGGATTTCAACGAATCGCTGAGCTCCGAGCAAGCCGCCGAATTCCTGCTGGGACTCGGCGAGAAAGCCCGCGCCGCCATCGATTTCGTGGAAGACCCATGCCCGTTTTCCGAAACCTCATGGGCCGTGCTGCACCGCAAAACCCGCGTCAAGCTCGCGGTGGACCGCGAGGCCACGCCGCTGTCCGCGGCCGCGCAGGTGATAGTGATCAAACCGGCCGTGGACGAGCCATTTCTGCTAGGCGAGGCCGCCATCGCCCACAACCAGCGCGTCGTAATGACCAGCTACATGGACCATCCGGTCGGCCAGGCCTTCGCGGCTTGGGAAGCGGCGCGGCTCGAGCTGCAATTCCCCGGCCTGGTCGGCATCTGCGGTTTGCAAACGCATCACCTTTTCGAGCCTAACGAATTCGCCGAAGCGATCGGTTCCTGGTCGCCTGAATTCAAGGTGCCCGACGGCATTGGCCTCGGCTTCGACGACCTTCTCGCCGCCCAGCCATGGACGCGTCTTTACTAACCCACGCCGCCTTTTGGAGCGACGGCACACCCGCGTTGCCGGGAATTCCCGAGCTCGCCGGGCACGTGCTTTTCGAATCGTCCGGCAGCAGCGGCGATCCGAAGTGGATCGCGATTTCGAAACAAGCATTGCTCGTCTCAGCTGCGGCGGTGAACCGGCATTTGGGCGTCACCGGAAAATCCTGTTGGGGACTTGCCTTGCCGCCGCGCCACGTCGGCGGGTTCGGCGTGGCCGCCCGCGCCTACGAGGCAGGCTGCGGCTTCCGGGACTACGGCCGGCCGTGGGATGCCGCCGAGTTTCGCGAGTGGCTCGCGCTCCATAAAATCACCCACACCTCGCTGGTGCCCACGCAAGTCCATGACCTCGTCAAAGCGGAACTAACCGCGCCTGCTTCGCTCGTTGCGATCGTCGTTGGCGGCGGTCATCTCGATGCTTGCACCGGGCAGGCCGCTCGCGACCTCGGCTGGCCCGTGCTGGCGAGCTACGGGATGACCGAGGCCGCCTCACAAATCGCCACCCAGGACCCCGGCCAACTGCAAGCGGTCTATCGGCCCGCGCCGATCCCCCTGCTGCCGATCTGGGAGGCGCGGCTGACGCCCGAAAACCTTCTCGCGATTTCCGGCCCCGCGCTGTTTTCCGGCCACGTCTCCGGCGGCCGCTTCATCCCCCGCGAGACGGATTGGCACATCACCGCGGACCGGGTGCTTCTTGAAAACAAGACGATCACCCCGCTTGGCCGGGCGGATGTGCTCGTCAAAATTCTCGGCGAACTCGTCGATCCCGAAGCCATTGAGCGCGAGCTTGTTTCGATTTCCGAAGGGCGGCTCACCCCCGGCACTTTCGCCATCATCGCCATCCCGGACAAGCGTGCCGGCGGCGCGCTCATCCCTCTTTTTGAATCCTCCGTGAATTCCAAAGCCGCCGAAGCCGTTCTATCACTCTACCAAAGCCAGGCACCAGGCTACCGGAGGTTGATGCCTTTGGTAGTCGTACGAAAATTTCCCCGCAGCGAGCTCGGTAAGTTGCGAAGGAACGAGCTGGTGGCGATCTATTTGAATCAAACCACCCGCTGATCACAGCGCACACCGCTCGGCGGTATGAACCGGGGACATCGGTAACAAACTGACCGGGAACATCGGTTACACATTAATCTGAGCGCATGCCCTTTAAAAAACGTGTCACCTATGGTTCAAGGCTGTCCGTGGAATCCGCCCTCCCATTGCATGAGGTTCAATGAGGAAAGTAGGAATAC
>CAMCUY010000014.1 GCA_945879075.1 Akkermansia muciniphila
ACTACACGCTGGAGAACTACCACGGCGTGCCCGCCGCGCTGATGAAGAAATTCGAAGCCGAGCCGCTGATGATGAAATTCGCCCTGCCGCTTTACGACAAGGTGCTCGGCCCCGCGCTGATCATCCTCGGCCTCGGCATCCTGCTCGGCCTCGCCTACCGCAGCTCGCTCTTCCTCCTCGGCCTGCTCTATATCAGCCTCACTTGGGGCCTCATCCTGATCAAGCAGGACGATGGAGTCTCCTGGCTCGCCACCCACATGATCCTAGTCGTCGCCGCGCTCGCCCTTGCGCAACACAACCGCCTGGCTATCCTCAAGAAATGGTAAATCCCATGACCACCGATCCTTCCAACTTCAGCCGTCGTGACTTCCTCTCGAAGTCACTTGCCGGCGCGGGTGCGGGCCTCGTGCTCGGCGCGCCCAACATCCTCCGCGCCGCCAATCAAAGCGCTGGCTCGGACGCTATCCACGTCGCCCTTGTCGGTTTCGGCAAACAGGGCCGGGAGGCCTTGTTCAATGCGATGAAAAACATCCCGGGACTCCATTTCCAGGCGGTGTGCGACATCTGGGACTACAACCGCAACGTCGCCGTCAATTCCGTCAACGCCTTTCAGGGATCCAAGCCAAACGCCTACGTCGATATCGAGGAAATGCTGGCGAAGGAAAAGGGCCTCGACGTCGCCATCATCGCAACCCCCGACTTCTGGCACTCGCCCCATACCGTGAAATGCTTGGAAGCAGGCCTGCACGTCTATTGCGAAAAGATGATGGCGCACACCATCGAGGCCGCCCGCGAGATGGTTAAAGCCATGGAGCGCACCGGCAAACTTTGCCAGATCGGCCACCAGCGCCGCTCCAATCCCCGCTACCGCTACACATTCAACCGCCTGATCAACGACAAAAAGATTTGTGGCCAGATCGTCAACGCCAATGCCCAGTGGAACCGCTCCCTTGGTTCCTCGCAGAACATCGGGTTCAACAAAAAACTGACTATCGACCAGGCGGTTCTCAACCGCTTTGGATACAAGGACATGTTGCAGTTCATGAACTGGCGCACCTACCGCGACCTCTCCGGCGGCCCCATCTCCGACCTCGGCGCCCATCAGATCGATATCTTCAACTGGTTCCTCGGCACCCCGCCCAAGCGCGTTTACGCCTCGGGCGGCAACTCCTATTTCAAGGATCGCGAGCACTTCGACAACATGATGTGCATCTTCGACTACGACACCCCGCAGGGCGAGGTGCGCGCTTCCTATCAGGTTCTCACCACTACCAGCTACGGCGGGGGCTTTTACGAAAGCTTCATGGGCACTGAGGCGTCCATCAAGATCTCCGAAATCGCCGCTTCCTCGGCGATTTACCGCGAGAGCGGCGACCACGTCCCGGACTGGGGTGACTTGGTGGACCGCGGTTACCTGATCAAAAAGCCGGCACCACCCAAGCCCGAGCCGTCTGCCGACGCCGTCGCGGCCTACGAGTCCGCCGCACCGGACATCTACGACCTGCCCGGTGGCTCCAGCAAGCCCGCCCACCAGCCGCACCTCGAAAACTTCTTCGACTCCGTGCGCGGCAAGGCCAAGCTCAACTGCGACGCCCGCCACGCCTTCGAAAGCGAAGCTCCCATCTTCTGGGTGAATCCCTCCGCTCTCAGCAAACAACCGATCGACTTTACCTCCGAACACCTCTCCGTATGAAACACAAACTAATCGTTCCCGCCCTCCTCACCGTCTCCGCGCTCGCCCTCATCAGCTGCGGCAAGAAATCCGAATCCGCCCCGGGCGCGTCGGACACCGCCGCCGCAAGCAGCGCGCCCGCCGCCTCCGGTGGCACCGTCGGCGGCCTGCCGCTCACCACCGAGTTCCCGCCGGAACTCATCGAAGGCACGCCCAAGCCGATGAACGTCCCCAACCTCGTCCAAGCTCCTGTAAAAGCCCCCGAGTTTCTGGTCCCCGAAGGCACCACCCTTCTTTCCAAGGGCAAAAAAGCCACCAGCAGCGACGACGCGCCGATCATCGGCGACCTCACCCTCGTCACCGACGGCGACAAGGAAGCCGGTGAAGGCTACTTCGTCGAACTCCTCGATGGCACCCAGTGGGTCCAGATCGACCTGGAAAAAAGCGCCGCCCTCTCCGCCATCTGGGTCTGGCACTTCCACTCGCAGAAGCGCGCCTACAACGACGTAATCATCCAGATTTCCGACGACGCGGAATTCAAGACCGGCGTCACCACCATTTATAACAACGACTACGACGATTCCTCCAAGCTCGGCAAGGGCCCGGACAGTCCCTACGTCGAATCCCGCTTCGGCCTCCTCGCCGACGCCAAGGGCACCACAGGCCGCTACGTCCGCCTCCACAGCAACGGCAACACCTCCAACGAGATGAACCACTACATCGAAGTGGAAGTCTACGGCAAAGCCCTCTGATTTCCGGGCTGGCCGGGACAGGATGTTCCGGGTGACTAAAATTCCCAATCGCGTACCGCCGCGATTGGGAATTTTCATTGTAACCGAGCCGCTGTTTGCTACAAGCAGCACGGATCGAAAATAGATCGTCCCGAACACTCATGAACCCGAAGCCCAAAAAACCCGTCGCCCTTTACGGCGCAGCCAGCCTGCTCGCAGTAGCGGGCATCTCCGCCATTTGCCTGAATGCCGGTGACCCGTCACCCGTGGCGGCCGGCTCCTCTCCGCAGCGCGCCAAATCCAGCGCGGCCCCCGCCACAGCGGCGGCGAACCGGGCCGAGGACGCGGCGCTCGCAGCGCAAGGACTCTTGTGGGAACGCGGCGCGGCCGGGCAAAAGGAGCTCCGCGCCTCCATCCCCGTGCAAGCCGAACCGCTGCGCGCGGTGGTCGGCCAAGCGGCGGGAACCCGCGTGAAACTCGATCTGTCCGACCGCTTCGCCGCCCTTGCCGGGGAAGTCACCGTCTCGTCCACCCAGGACGACGGCACCGTCGTCACCCACGTCCGGATCGACGGCGAGCCGCAAGGCACGCTGACCGTGCAGGAAAACAAGGCGCTCGGATTTTTCCTCGGCCAGCTGTATTTCGACGCGCATCCGGTCGCTTATGAATTCCGCCCCTCGGGCAGCGGCCTGATGGCCAGCCGCCACGCGCTCAGCGGTTTGCTGTGCTCGATGCTCAACCAAAACCTGGACGGCATCGAAGCGATGGGCTTGCCGCCGCTCGACAAGGCCAAGGCGGAAGCCGCACGCAAGAGCGAGGAAGAGGCCAAGGCGAAAAACAAGCTGATCCAGGAAGCCAAGCCTGGCGGCACCACCGCGCTCGGAATCTCGGTCTTGGACGCCTCGATCAGCGAGGGAAATTCGGGAACCAAGAATCTATCCGTCACCGTCAGGCTCTCCAAGTCCGACCGCACGAAAACCATTTCCGCGAGTTACGTGACCCAGGACGGCACGGCCGCTGCGGGCAGTGACTACACCGCCGTGGGCGGGACCGTGACCTTCGCGCCCGGCACCACCACCCGCACCGTCTCCGTGCCGATCAGCGGCGACACCACGCTTGAGCCTAACGAAAGCTTCCTGCTGCTGCTTTCCAATCCCGTGAACGCGGTCATCTCGGATGGTAGCGCCACCTGCACGATCAGCAATGACGAAGCGGCACCGAGCAACGTGCCGCTTCTCAACAGCCTGCCCGGCGCCGTGGCCGTAGCCTACCTCGACATGGACGGCCAGGTCGTCACCGGCACCCAGTGGCTGAACGGCGGCACCATCAACGCGGGCGCCATTTCCACCACCTACACCCAGGCCCAGATGACGGAAATCTGGCGGCGCTCCGCGGAAGACTACGCGCCGTTCCAGATCAACGTCACCACCGACGAGGCGGCTTATCTCGCCGCCCCCTCGAACCGCCGCATCCGCTGCGTCATCACCCCGGACAACGAGTGGTATGGCAACTACGGCGGAGTCGCCTACATCAACTCATTCACCTGGACCGGCGACACGCCGTGCTGGGTTTTCTCCGATCAGCTCTCAAACTCCGCCCGCTACATCGCGGAAGCCTGCTCGCATGAAATCGGCCACACCCTCGGCCTGCTCCACGACGGCCGCAGCTCGCCGTCCGAAGGTTACTACACCGGCCACGGCAGCGGCGAAACCGGCTGGGCCCCGATCATGGGCGTCGGCTATTATCAACTGCTCGTCCAGTGGTCGCGCGGCGAATATCTGAGCGCCAACAACAAGGAAGACGACCTGGCCAAGATCACCACCAACAACGGGTTCACCTATCGCGGCGACCAGCAGCCCGGCACTCCCGCCGGCGCGCCCGCGCTCGCGGTCAGCGGCTCCTCCGTTTCCGGCTCGGGCATCATCGAGACCGGCAGTGACGCGGACACCTTCGCCTTCACCACCAACGGCGGCACCGTCAGCCTGACCGTGCTCGGCGACGCCACCAGCCAGAACCTCGATGTGCTGGCAGAAATCCTCGACGCCTCCGGCAACGTCCTCGCCGCCTCCAACCCGAACACGCTCACCGACGCCACGGTCTCCGCGAGCCTCGCCGCCGGCAGCTACTTCGTCCGCATTTCCGGAGTCGGTCGCGGAGATCCGCTCGCCACCGGCTACACCGATTACGGCTCGCTCGGCCAATACAGCATCAGCGGCACGGCGCCCTGATCGCCACAGGTCGCTGAAAGTGACGAGCCAATTAGGGGGAGTGGACATCTTGTCCACTTGCCGATGCGCGGCGAAAGCGGAAATGCGAAGCTCATCTCTTCCTCTTCCCATCGGCCATGCGGACAGAATGTCCGCACTCCTTATAGCTGCGCCCTCACTTCGATAACTCGTCGATGGCTGACTAATACAGCATCAGCGGTACGGCACCCTGATCGCCACGGGTCGCTAAAACTGACGGGCCAATTAGGGGGAGTGGACATCTTGTCCACTTGCCGATGCGTGGCGAAAACGGAAATGCAGAGCTCACATCTTCCTCTTCCCATCGGCCATGCGGACAGAATGTCCGCACTCCTTATAGCTGCGCCCTCACTTCGATAACTCGTCGATGGCCGGCTGGTTCTTGTATTGCTTGGCGATGTCGAGCGCGGTGACGCCCTGCTTCGAGACCACCGCGGGATTCACCTTATGGTCGAGCAGCAGCCGGATGATTTCCGCGCCCCCGCTGGCGGCGGCCTCGTGCAAGGCCGTGCCGCCGAGCTCGCTGAGCGTCATCGGGTCCGCGCCGGCGGCGAGAATGGCTTTGGCGGTTTCGAGCTGGTTCTTGGCGGCGGCGTGGTGCAGCGGGGTCCAGCCGTCCTTGTCGCGCGGGTTGGGTTTCGCACCGGCTTTAAGCAGCGCCGCGGCGACGGCCGGGTTGTTCCGGTCCACCGCGAGATGCAGCGGCGTACGCTGCGAGGCATTCACCGTATTGGGATCAGCTCCCGCCTCTAACATGTAAAGGGCGATCTCCGCCTTGTTGCGTATCACCGCTTGTTCCAGCGGCGGGCGTGAGTTTTCACGGCCACCTTGGTTGAGGCTTTTCGGATTCGCGGCGATGTGGAGACGCACGTCGCTGAGGTCGCCCTTGGCGATGGATTCATCGATGGTCGGATAAACCGGAGCGGCCGCGACCGCGCTGGCGGAGGCGACAACAAGCCAGAGGGCGGGAAGGATGTTTGTGAGGAGCTTCATCGGGGTTTTCTACGCGTCTTGCTGGCGGGTATTTCACCGATTTTCACTGG
Organism: Akkermansia muciniphila; assembly: GCA_945879075.1. GTDB lineage: Bacteria > Verrucomicrobiota > Verrucomicrobiia > Verrucomicrobiales > Akkermansiaceae > Luteolibacter > Luteolibacter muciniphilus_C. Next base: position 5,693 of record CAMCUY010000014.1, read on the forward strand.
CCGAAATGTCGGAGAGTGAGGAGGGTGGCAATTCCTGTCCACCAAGCGAATGACGAGAGTTGTAGCGGCGGTCTGCGACCGAGGATGGCGAATGAAGAGTGCGCTACTAAGAGTTTGCTTTCTGCGGGAGGCCCCTGAAAGAGCCATTGGGTCGGACCGGCCTGCCTGTCGTAGCCATCTTGGCCTTCGTGGCTTCAGCGAAGTAGGCGGCGTAGACTGGAGGGCGGGGAAATGGGGGTTGGTGTGATGAAATTGGCACCTGTGCCACATCCCGAGTTGGTCGATGGTGACTCAGTGTTGCTCGAATTGGCGCCACTCAGCCAACCGGTCAAGATTGGCCGCCACCGTGCACCGCGTCACATCGCGATGAAATCACGGCCTTCCGCAGCGCACCAGAGACGATAAATATTCGTTAGGTTCTGACGGGCACCTGTGACAGGAATTTTAAGGAAACCACGGCGCTTGGCCGCTTCAAAGAGTTCGCGTTCCCTCTGCGTGAGACGGTGACCCACCCGGCGGCTGCCGATCTTGGCATGCGTCGCATCTCCCCGGCTCAGGCGTTCGACGTCGTCTTTGCCAGGTCGTTGCATGATCCAATCTTGTTTGACACATCAACCGCAACGCTCGGCATAGCGATCAAAGCGATTGGATAAAATCAGAAAAGTCGGAGCCCAGAGACCCACGAAAATTCCAAACCGTTCTGCATGGGCCAAGGACTCCGCGGTGGTCCCACCCGTGAGAAACCAAATCGCGATCGACCCGATAATTGAGGCGAAGCCCAAGATAAAACATAGATTGCTGAGCTGTTTAAGTTGTTTTGATTTCACCTTAAAATTCTTGCACCTCTCGTTTTCCGTGCAAGCTAAAATCACACAAAGTCGGCGGAACGCAGGCAGTTCTAGGAAATTTACGCTTCAAGTGCCCACTTTCGAGTGCGGCGGTGGCGGTATTTGAAAAGAATCGTTAAGTAAATTCTTACCGCTGTCTCAGAAACGAGATGCCCCCACCATGAGTGCCCCCACTGATAGGTGATGGTGTCAACCATGACGCAGCGATCTTTGCCTCGTTTTTCAAAGCGGTGCTCGTGAATGAATAGTGTGAAAGGCCCTTTGACGATTTCATCAACCAAAATATGAGGTGGATCCACCTTCTTCCAGCGGCAGGTCCAGCGCATCGGGATAATCCACCAATCCCGGCAATGCAGTTCAATCAAGCGGCCCTCTTGCGCCGGACCATCGGTTTTCAGGCTGACGAGTTTCAAGGTGGGCGGCATGACTTCCGTCAGATTCGATGGATCACTGTGGAATTTGAACATGACTTCCGCGCTGGCCGCGAGTGGGGTGCTGGTGTGGAAAATCGAGGGCATGATTGGCTTAACGAAGCATCAGAATAAGCTGCATGGCAAGACAAAGACCGCGAAGTGTCCAAGCAAATGTCCGCCACATGTGGTAGTGTGAAGGTTCGTCTGTAAAAGCTCGCTGCAATAGCAGACCATTTCCCAATCCCGCTCCCATTTTTTCCGCCAGGCGAAAGGTCGTCCACAGTGGAGACAGATTTTTTCCGGCAAATTCGCCTTTTTCACGCCTTTCATAAGACTTCTCTGGGGTCGGTCCCCGCAGCAGAACAAATGCGCCATTTTTGATGGCGAAATATTACACTGCGGGGACCCCATTTTTCGCAGGAGAAGAGGCGGCCATGGGTTGACCACCTCTTCTAGGATGCGATGAAACTATCAGACCGCTTACGCCGCGCGCTTGATGCGGCGGTGGGTGAGGAGGCCACCGACACCCAGCGCCAGCAGGCCCAGGCTGGACGGCTCGGGCACGGCGGTGGAGAGTGCGATCGCATTTCCAGGGCCGGCGCCCGCCATCCCGAAAGTGGCACCGTTGTCTATGGTGTAAAACACATTGTCCTGGAGCGCCAGTGGCCTGGCTGTGTCCTTGGCGACGGAACGAGACCACTTGATAAAGTTTGTGTTGTCGCTATTATTTGGTGTCATCGCTAGGCCGATCAGGAACTTTTAGTTTGCCTTGATCGCATAGGGAGTGTCCAGCAGTACCGGGAACATGGTGGTTGTGCTCACCAGGGCTGCAGTGAAGTTCTGCGTGTAGACAGGCAATTGTTCGTCGTTCGGTTCGTTGGCGGTAGTTTCGAAGATCGAGAGGGTAAATGTTCCACCTCCGTAGGTGCCATTTTGAATTGCAAGGCCGAATGAGATCTCTCCGAGTTGGGCGGTGGAGCTTCCTAGAAAGCCAATCCCACCCAGAAAGCTCGCTGGGTTCAGTCCGTTCGTAATTTCGCTAGAGCCTCCGAGGGAGGTGCCACCGGCGGTGCTGTCGTAGAGGATGGTGGATGCCGCGGCTGGCAGTGTCATTGCGAGCAGGAGGGGTGCCAGGAACACGCCGGTTTTAATGGCGGTCTTTGTGTGTTTTGTTTTCATGGTGGATGGATTGATTGGTTAGTTCTCGTAGTGAGGCGGACCCGAAAGTTCGACCACGGAGGGGCTAAACTAAGCTATGGTGGCAGGGCGCGGCAAAGGAGGAAATCATGAATCAGGGATCAAGGATGAAGTCTCTGGGGTCAGTAGTATAAGACCGAAACAAGGTGTTTTTTTGATTTTTTCTGTCGGCTGGATTTGGGCGTGAGGAGACTTGCCAGATCGGGAGTTTCGATTTGGCCGGGCTGATTCTGGACCTTTTGGAATGTTGGCTTCCGGGACGGAAGGTGGAGACGGGTGCGGTTGGTGGCAGACACCGGTTGCCTATCGTTTTCTAGATTTGCTTTCGCCCCTTTTCCTGGCGGACTGGTGTGACGTGCCCTCGACATGCTGCCGGGGCGGAGTATCTTTTAGCCATGGTCCGGCCCGGGGTTATTCTCCCCAGGTCGGATCGGGGGCGACCGGTGTCTTGGCTTACTGACCCAAGCCGTCGCGTTTCCACGCGGCATCCTCGCATGAGCCATCCGGTCGCCCCGTCTCCGTTTTGCTAGTCCCGTTTGCGGTTCATTTCGTTTAAGGCCGCGGGTTGGTGGGAAGGTGGTTCATTGGCGCTCGGGGAGGTCGATGCCATGGAGTTCCAGCATGACCTTGCGCCAGAAGCCGAGGGGGTGGGCTTCGTCGAGGATGAGGTCGAGGCCGCCACTAATAGTGCGCCATTTGCGCTGGAGAACGCCCCAGGTGGCGTGGGCGGCACTGGCGATTTGGTCAGGCGTGGCTTGGCGGGTGCGGGCTTAGGGAGCGAGATAAGGGTGCTCGTTCTTGACGAGGGAATGGACTAACCGGAGGTGGTGGCGGGCGGCGGCGGCTGCTAGGAATTTGCTTTCTGCGGGAGGCCCCTGAAAGAGCCATGGGCCGGACCGGACGTCGGCGAGCGTTTTGCTGGCTTTGCTCATGGGTGATGGGACTTTTATTGGGTTGTGGGGAAGAATGTGGGCGAGACGCCCACATTCCTTAAAGAAACAGGCGAGACGCCTGTGCCCCTTTCCTTTTTATTGGCAGGCCTCGCAGGTGCCGCCGTTGAGCATGGCGTCAATGGAGCAGGCGTTCTTTTCCTCGGCGGTGAAGGTTTTGGCTTCGGCGGCGGTGGCGGCGGTTTGGGTGGCCATGACGCCGCGTTGTTCCTTTTTGACGTCGATGGTGGATTTCTCGATGTTGGAGGCCTGGAGGGTGCGGAGGTAGTAGGTGGTCTTGAGGCCTTTGTCCCAGGCGCGGCGATACATGTGGGAGAGGGTCTTCATCTCGGGGGTGGCGAGGAAAAGGTTGACGCTCTGGCTTTGGTCGATCCACTTCTGGCGGCGGGCGGCGGCGTCGATGATGTATTCGTAGTCGATGCCGAAGACGGTCTTGTGTTTGTGCTTGAGGGCTTCCGGGATGTCGTCGATGGCGTCGAGCTCACCGTCGAAATACTTGAGCTGGTCGAGCATTTCCTGGTTCCAGAGGTTGGCCTTCTTGAGGTCTTTGACCAACTCACTGTTGAGGACGATGAAGTCGCCGGAGAGGTTGGATTTGACGTAGAGGTTCTTGTAGTTCGGCTCGATGCAGGGGGTGGTGCCCATGATGTTCGAGATGGTGGCGGTGGGGGCGATGGCGAGGACGTTGGAATTCCGCATGCCGTGTTTGGCGATTTTCTCGCGGACGACGGACCAATCCATTTTACCGCCGCGTGGGACGTCGATCTTGCGGCCGCGCTCGGTTTCGAGGAGGTCGACGGTGTCTTGCGGGAGAAGTCCGCGGTCCCATTTGCTGCCTTTGTAGGTCGAGTACGGGCCGACTTCTGCGGCGAGGTCGGAGGAGGCACTATACGCATAGTAGGCGATGGCTTCCATGAACTCGTCGTTGAACTCGACGGCGGCATCGGAGGCGAAGGCGAGGTTGCGCTTGTAGAGGGCGTTCTGGACGCCCATGACGCCGAGGCCGATGGGGCGGTGGCGGGTGTTGGCGGTGCGGGCGGCTTCGGTGGGGTAGAAGTTGATGTCAATGACGTTGTCGAGGGCGCGGATGGCAACGGTGATGGTTTCCTTGAGCATCTCGTGATCGAGCGCGCCGTCACGGGTGATGTGGGTATCGAGAACGACGGAGCCGAGGTTGCAGACGGCGGTTTCGTCGGCAGAGGTGTTGAGGGTGATCTCGGTGCAGAGGGTGCTGGAGTGGCTGACGCCGCAATGGTCCTGCGGGCTGCGGACGTTGCAGGGGTCCTTGAAGGTGATCCATGGGTGGCCGGTTTCGAAGACCATCTTGAGCATGGATTTCCAGAGCTCGAGGGCGGCCAGGGGGCGCGACCAGATTTTACCGTCGGCGGCCATTTGCTCGTATTCGCAGTAGCGCTGCTCGAAGGCGGAGCCGTAGAGGTCGTGGAGATCGGGGACTTCGTTGGCGCGGAAGAGGGTCCAAGTGCCGCGTTCTTCCATGCGTTTCATGAAGAGGTCGGGAACCCAGTTGGCGGTGTTCATGTCGTGGCAGCGGCGGCGCTCGTCACCGGTGTTTTTGCGGAGGTCGAGGAAGTCCTCGATGTCGTTGTGCCAGGTCTCGAGGTAGGCGCAGCCGGAGCCGCGGCGTTTTCCGCCCTGGTTGACGGCGACGAGCTGGTCGTTGTGGAGCTTGAGGAAGGGGATGATGCCCTGGGACTCGCCATTGGTGCCTTGGATGTAGCCGCCGGTGCCGCGGACGGCGGTCCATGAGCCACCGAGGCCGCCGGCCCATTTGCTGAGGAAGGCGTTTTCGGCGATGCCGCGATACATGATCGACTCGATGGAGTCGTCCACTTTGTAGAGGTAGCAGGAGGAGAGCTGGCTGTGGAGGGTGCCGGAGTTGAAGAGGGTGGGCGTGGAGGAGCAGAAGCGGCGGCCTTTGTAGAGGTTGTAAAGGCGGATGACCCAGCCTTCGGCGTCTTTTTCCTCACGCTTGAAGAGGCCCATGGCGACACGCATCCAGAAGAATTGCGGGGTCTCGATGCGGCGGTGTTTGCTGCCGGTTTTGTCGACGATGAGGTAGCGGTCATACATCGTCTGGATGCCGAGGTAGTCGAAGTCGAGGTCGGCGGTGGGATCAAAAGCTTCGGCGAGTTTGTCGAGGTTGTATTTGTCGAGCAGCTCGGGGTTAAGGCGTTTGATGGCGATGCCGTGTTTGAGGTAGGACTTGAAGGCAACCTTGTGGGCGTTCTTCAGCTTGTCGATGCCGTCGCGGGTGATGGACCAGTCGAGGACTTCCTCGTAGATGTAGGAGAGGAGGATGCGGCCGGCGAATTTCGCGAAGTCGGCGTCTTTCTCGATGAGGGCCTTGGCGTTGAGGATGATGGTGTTTTTGAGGTCCTTTTCGGCGATTTCATTGCCAACGGAGCGGCGGAGTTCGCGCTCGATTTCAGCTTCGCCGATGTTGAGTTCGAGGCCGATGGAGGCATAGGCGATGCGCTTGCGCAGGTCGGTGCCATCCCAGAAGGAGGAAATGCCATCGTCGGAAACGACGGTGACCATCAGCTCTTGGTTAGGATCCTCGGCGAGGTCCTCTTCTTCCTTGCGCATGCGTGCGCGCTCGTCGCGGTAGCGGACGTAGTGGGTGGCGGCCTTGAAGTGGCCTTGGCGCATGAGTTCCTCCTGGACCATGTCCTGGACGTCCTCGATGTGGACGAATGAGGAATCGCCACGGCGGATGCGGTCGGTGACGCCCTTGGCGACTTCGACGGCGGGCTCGGGATTTTCCTTGATGGTGAGGAAGGCTTTCCTAACGGCGATCTCGATTTTCGTCTCGGACCATGGGACCACGTTGCCATTGCGGCGGATCAGGCGGACGGGCAGGGAATTCGGGCTGGTGTGGACGTCCACGACCCCGGTTTTTTCCATGGACCGGCGGAAGGCGAGGGACTTGGCGACATCGTAGGCTTCGTTTTCGAGCAGGGCCTTTTCGATGAGCAGATAGAGGTCGGCCTCGGACAGGCGGAGGCGTCCGTCGGCTTTGAGAGAATCGGTGAGGAAAGAAGCGACGGAGTGGGCGACGTCGGAGACGAACTTGCGGTTGACATCGGAGAAGATGGATTTTTCATCCTCGCGGCGGGAGATGAGGAGGTCGGCGAGGGAGTCGCCGATGGCGTCGGCGACGTCCTCAAGGGAGAAGTGGGAATCGGTGGTGCCGCGGGTGATGGTGATGTCGGTGACGGGGCAGCGTTTCTCGGTGGAGAGGACTTCACGCCATGCGAAGCCGCGGTCCACGAGCGAGAAGCGGTCTGTGACTACCTGCTTGAGGGCGAGATCTTCGTTGAGGTTGAGGGAGCGGTACATGGTGTGTTGGGGAGCGATTTTTTAGGGAAGTTAGGGAGCGGGTGAGACAAGAGTGATGCCCGGGGCGAGACGCCCCGGCAACGGACTGGGGCAAGATGCCCCAGCCAATATTAAGTTTAGAGTTCGTCGTCGTCCACCGACGCGAGGGCGGAGGCTTTTTGGTATTCGGTGACGCGGCCTTCGAAGAAGTTGGTTTCCTTTTTGATATCCATCATCTCGGCGAGCCAGGGGAACGGGTTGCTGACGGATTCGTTGAGCGGGGCGAGGCCGCAGGAGGTGAGGCGGCGGTCGGCGATGTAGTCGATGTATTGCTCGAAGTCAGCGGAATTGAGACCGAGGGCGGAAACAGGGAGGCAGTCACGGATGAATTGTTTTTCGAGCGTGATTCCTTCCTTCATGGTGGCGCGGAGGTCGTCGCGGAAATCTTCGGTCCAGATGTCTGGATTTTCGTCGATGAGGTCCATGAGCAGGTTGCGGAAGACTTCGATGTGGTTGGATTCGTCGCGCAAGGTGTAGCGGAACATTTGGCCGATGCCGGGGAATTTGTTCTGGCGGTAGAGGGAGAGGATCATGCCGAAGAGGCCGTAGAATTGGGTGCCTTCCATGACTTGGCCGAACATGAAGATGTTCTTGGCGAGCGCCTGTTTGTTTTCGGTGATCGTGAGATCAATGTCGCGGCGAAGGGCCTTGCTGTTGGAGACGACAAAGTTGTTTTTCGCGGTGATGGACGGGATGTCCTCGAACATCGCCTCGCACTCGTGCGGGTTGATGCCGAGCGAGGAAATCATGTAGACGAGGCTGTCGGCGTGGATGTTCTCCTCGTGGGCGTGGCGGCCTAACACGAGCTTGAGTTCGGGAGCGGTGACGACCTCGCGGACGACGTGGAGCACGTTGTCGCCGACGATGCCTTCGGCGGCGGAGAAGTAGCCGATGCCCATTTTGATGATCCAGCGCTCGACGTCGGAGATTTCATCGGAGCGCCACTGCTCGACATCCTTCTGCATGGTGATGTCCTCGGGCTCCCAGTGGTTGTTCTTCATCGTCTTGTAGAGGTCATACGCCCACTGGTATTTGAGCGGGAGGATGTTGAAGAACATGGTTTCCTTGCCGTTGATCACGCGCTTGCCGGCGTAGGCGAGTTCGGCTTTTTCACGATCCAGGACGAAGGTCTTGTTGCCGAGGGAGACGGTGGTGGTGGTGGCGGCGGTGGCGGCGGTGGCGAGTGATGACATGGTATTTGGCGAACTTGAAAGGCGGATGAATCGGTGGACTGCGCAACTGGTGCAGCGACGTGAATACTGAGAGTAAATGACGGGCGGGGTCAAACCGATTTTGCTCATGTGGTATCCACAAATTATTCACAATACAAGATGTGGTGTTTTTAGATATGTGTATACTATGTAAATCATGAGTAGAATCGAGGACTTGCGCCGATTGAAGCAAGGATAGGATGAGGAGTCTAGGGGGTCGGAAATTTTTATCTAATAGTTAGCAATGGGCGGTTTGGTGGAAATTTGAAAAAACCTTTGAATTTTATGAAGCATTTCCCGGAAAATCGAGGTATTTGGCGCAAGGCATTGGGAAAGAGTGCAAAATTTTAAATTGGCGGGTGTTTGCTGGATCCCGAAATGGAAAAGGCCGCCGGTTTCCGGGTGGAAACGGGCGACCGGGTGCTGGAAGAGCAGGCAGGAATGCCTGTCTCACGAGTGAATCAGAATTTCCAGTCGTGGTGGTCGAGTTCGCAGACGCAGGCGATGAGCAGGAGGATGCAGGCGGCCAGGTCTTGTTTGTGGCAAGACTCGATGGTTTGGTGGATGTGGCGGGTGGGAATGGAGATCGCGCCGGCGATCGCGCCGCCGGCGACCATGCGCTGGAGGCTGGCGGTGTCGGTGCCGCCGGCGGCGAGGATTTCCGGCTGCCACTTGATTTTGTGGCGCTTGGCGGCGGATTTCATGAACTCGACCATGCGGTAGTCGCAGATGACGGAAGAGTCCATGAGCTTGATGGCCGCGCCCTCGCCGAGGGCGGTGCAGCGTTCCTGCGGGGATGAGCCGGGGACATCGTAGGCGATGGTGGTGTCGAGCCCGAAGCCGAAATCCGGCTGGATTTGAAGGGCGGCGGCCTGCGCGCCACGGAGGCCGACTTCTTCCTGGACGGTGAAAACGGCGTAGAAGTCGTAAGCGGGCTTGCGCTTGGATTGCTTGAGTTCGCGGAGGGTCTGGATGAGGACGAAGACGGAGGCGCGGTTGTCGAGGGATTTGACGTTCACGCAGTCGCCGAGCTCGATGAGCGGCGAGTGGCGGGTGACGAAATCACCGACGGCGACGATTTTATCGACGTCCTTTTTGGTCATGCCGGTGTCGATGAAGTAGTCGGTGATTTTGACGGGTTTATGCTTTTCCTCCTGCGACATGATGTGGACCGGCTTGGAGCCCATGACGCCCATGATGTCCTTGCGGCCGTGGATGATCACGCGCTGGGAGGTGAGGGTTTTGGGGTCGAATCCGCCGACGGGATTGAAACGGACGAAGCCCTTGTCATCGACGTGGGTGACGATGAAGCCGATCTCGTCCATGTGGGCGGCGGCCATGGTTTTTTTGGCGGACGAGCGGCCTTTTTTGAGGGCGATGATGCTGCCCATGTTGTCGATGCGGATGTCGTCGGCGAGGCCTTTGAGCTCGGCGAGGACGAGCTTGCGGATTTCTTTTTCAAATCCCGGCGCGCCGGGAGCTTCACAAATGCGGGCCAAGAGAGGGATATCGATGGGCATGACGGGTGGAAAATAGCGGGGTGAAGGGCGGTGGCGAGCGGGAAATAATTGCGGCTTGGCGGCGGGCGGCGCGGGGTTACATTCCGCTCATGAAAGGACATTTGATCATCGATCTGGCGAACCTGCCGGAGGAGGGAAAGGGGTATTCCGGCGAGCTGCCTAAGGAAATTTTCGACCTGCCGGAAGAGGACGCCCAAGCCGTGGGACCGCTGGAATACAACCTCTGGGTGCACCGCTTCGGCTCCGAGTTGCTGCTGACCGGCTCGATTTCGGCGCCGTTTGAATTCACCTGCGTCAGGACGCTGCACCCTTTCGTACAAACGATCCGGCTGGAAAACGCCGCAATCTCCCTGGAGATCGAGAACGAGGGGCAAATCGACGCCACCGAAGCCTTGCGCGAGGAGGTTTTGATCAACTTCCCGGTGGACCCGAGATGCGAGGAGGGAGATGTGCCGCAGAAGTGCGAAATCGATTCCCGATATTTATCAGTGGACAAGTCGCCGGAAGATGGGCTACCCACTCCGCCCCGCGCCGAGAGCGACGACCGTTGGTCAGCTCTCGACATCCTCAAGGACCTCAAGGACCAACCTTAACTAAACTACGACCATGGCCGTACCAAAACGCCGCCAATCCAAAAGCCGCTCAAAAATGCGCCGCGGCGCCACCCGCTGGCGTGCACCCATCTTCAAAAGCTGCCCTGAGTGCGGCAGCAAAGTGCCTTCGCACATCGCTTGCCCGTCTTGCGGCTACTACCGCGATCGTCAGGTGCTCGACGTCGAAGCTCTCTGAAGCCGACGACGTGTCTCCTGAATCAATTGCCGCTCGGGGATTTCCTCCTGCGGTAATTTTTCGTTTCCTCGCTTTTCACCACCGCAATCTCGATCCTGCATGAAAGTCGCCCTGGACGCCATGGGCGGGGACCACGCCCCCGCCGTCAATATCGGAGGAGCCATCGACGCGCTGCGTTACTACCCGAAGCTGCAACACCTTTATCTGGTGGGAGATCAGGAAATCCTGCAGGAGGAGTGTAAAAGACAAGGACTCGATTTGAACGACCCGCGAGTGAGCATCGTCCATGCCTCGGAAGTGATCGGCATGGCCGAGCCGGGTGCGAAGACGGTGCGGAAGAAGAAGGATTCGTCGATCAGCATCGCCATGGACATGGTGAAGGACGGCCGTGCGGACGCGTTCGTTTCCGCAGGAAATACCGGCGGCGCGGTTGCGGCCGCGACTTTGAAACTCCGCACGCTTCCCGGCGTGGACCGGGCCGGCATCGCCTCCGCGCTGCCGAATGAATACGGGATTTGCCACATTCTCGACGCCGGGGCCAATCCCGAGGCGAAACCCGAGCATCTCGTCGCCTACGCGGTGATGGGCACCGCGTTTTCGCGCGGCGTGCTCGGTGTGAAACATCCGAAAGTCGGCCTGATGTCGAACGGCGAGGAAGACGAAAAAGGCACCACTTTCACCAAGGAAACCTTCAAGCTCCTCAAGCAAACGCCCGGCATCAACTTCGTCGGCAACGTCGAAGGCGGCGACCTTTTCGAAACCGAGCTGGATGTGGTGCTGTGCGACGGATTCGTCGGCAACATCATGCTCAAAACCATCGAGGCGACCGCCAAAGCGGTTTCCAAATGGCTGAAAACCGAGATCAAGGGCAACCCGCTGCGGATCGCCGGAGCCGTGCTCGCCCAAGGCGCGTTCAAGGCGCTCAAGGAAAAAAGCAGCTACGAAACTTACGGCGGCAGCCCGCTGCTCGGGGTCAACGGCGTGGTCATCATCGCCCACGGCTCCTCCACCGCTCTGGCCGTGCGCAACGCGATCCGGGTCGGTATGGAAACCGTCGAAAACCGGGTCAATCCACAGATCGAAGAAGCGCTGGCCGCCATTTCACTGGCCGTTCAAGCCGACGCTTAGGTTTGGAAAGCCGAGCTTTTCACTTCGCGCTTGTGGCAACCCTTCGAGGGTTCCACTGTCCGGCCGCATGAGTGAATTGACGACTCCCACCCAAGTTTGCATCGCGGGAACCGGCAGCTATTTGCCGGAGCGAATCCTGACCAACGCCGAACTTGCGGTGATGGTGGACACCAGCGACGAGTGGATCCTGTCCCGCACCGGCATCCGCGAGCGCCGCATCGCCGCGGAGGGCGAATTCACCTCGCACATGGCGACCCACGCCGCCCGCCGCGCGCTCGAACAAGCCGGCCTCGCCGCCGAGGATGTCGAGCTGATCATCGTCGCCACCATCACCCCGGACACACCGACCCCGGCGACCGCCTGTTATGTCCAACAGGCGCTCGGCGCAAACCGCGCGGTGGCCTTCGACATCTCCGCCGCCTGCTCGGGATTTCTCTACGCGATGAAAATTTCCAAGCGCATGATCTCCGACGGCGCTTTCAAAAACGCGCTGATCATCGGCGCGGAGAAACTCTCGGCCGTGACCAATTGGGACGACCGCACCACCTGCGTGCTCTTCGGCGACGGAGCCGGCGCCGCCGTCCTCCGCCGCGCCGAGCCGGAAGAAGGCTCCATCCTCGCCACCGAGATGGGCACGGATGGAAATCTAACCCACTTGCTCAACATCCCCGGCGGCGGCAGCGCCTGCCCGATCACCGCCGAGAATGCGAACGACCACCTCCAGACGCTCACTATGATGGGCAAGGAGGTCTTCAAGCACGCCGTGACCCGGATGAAGGAAGCCGCGGAAAAAGTCATCGCCCGCGCCGATCTGAGGCCGGAGGACATCGCCTGCGTCATTCCTCATCAGGCGAATTTGCGGATCATCGACGCCATCGCCGACCGCCTCGCAGTTCCTAACGAGCGGGTCTTCGTCAACCTCGACAAATACGGCAACACCTCCGCCGCAGCGGTCGCCATCGCGCTTGACGAGGCGAACCGCAGTGGAGCCTTCAAGCGCGGCGAACACATCGTGCTCGTCGTTTTCGGAGCCGGCCTGACCTGGGCGGCCGCGGCAATTCGCTGGTAAGAGACGCCAGACATGAAGACGCAAGACTCAAGAGCAGAGCAGTCGTCCATCGGCCGGGTCTTTCTTGAATCTTCCAGTCTCGCATCTTGAGTCGATGAGTTACCGCAGCACGCCGCAGGAGACCGAGGTGATGCCGCCGGGCATCCCGTTCATCATCGGCAACGAGGCGGCGGAACGGTTTTCGTTCTATGGCATGCGCACGATCCTGGTCGTGTTCATGGCGCAGTACCTGCATTTCATGGACGGCGGCGGCGGCCGCGCGCTCTCGCCTAACCAAGCGGTGGAATACTACCATCAGTTCGCCAGCTGGATTTATTTCACGCCGCTGCTAGGAGCGCTGATCGCGGATATTTTCCTCGGGAAATACCGCACCATTCTCTGGCTTTCCATCGTCTATTGCATCGGCCATGCCGCGCTCGCGTGCATGGGTTCGTATGGGAATTCGCCGTGGTGGCTGGCAGCCGGACTGCTGCTCATTTGCCTCGGCTCCGGCGGGATCAAGCCGTGCGTCTCCGCCCACGTCGGCGACCAGTTCGGGAAGAACAACCACCACCTGCTTTCCCGGATTTACAACTGGTTCTACTTCTCCATCAACTTCGGTTCGTTCTTCTCCACCCTGCTCACGCCGTGGCTGTTGGACAAGCACGGGCCGCACTGGGCGTTCGGCGTTCCGGGCGTGCTGATGGCTATCGCCACCTTCATGTTCTGGCTTGGGCGGCACCGCTTCGTCCACATCCCGCCGTCCGGCAGCGGGTTCTTCAAAGAGGCGTTTTCCCGCGAGGGCGTCGTCGCCATCGGCAAGCTGATGCCGTTGTTTATTTTCATCGCGGTGTTCTGGTCGCTTTACGATCAGACCGGCTCGTCGTGGGTGCTGCAGGCCGAGCAGATGAACCTCCATTTCCTCGGCATCGACTGGCTCGAATCCCAGATCCAGGCGGTCAACCCGATCCTCATCCTGATCTTCATCCCGCTGTTCACCTTCATCATCTATCCGATGATGGACCGGGTTTTCCCGCTAACACCTTTGCGGAAAATCGGCATCGGCATGGCGCTCATCGCCGCCTCGTTCGCGCTCACCACCTGGATCCAAACCTGGATCGACGCCGGCCAGCGGCCATCGATCGGCTGGCAGATCGTCGCCTACGTCATCATCACCGCCGCGGAAATCATGGTCTCCATCGTCGGCCTGGAATTCGCCTACACCCAGGCACCCAAGGCGATGAAGTCCTGGATCATGGCGTTGTTTTTACTTTCCGTGTGGGGCGGCAACCAGTTCACCGCGCAGGTCAACCGCGTCATCGGCATCCCCTCCCCCGGCATCGCGCAGTTCGAGCAAGCCACCGCCCAGCTTCCCGCGGACTGGCGGACCTCGCCGCGCAGCATCGTGCTGCCGGGGCACGACGGGACCACCGGCACGAACGACGATCTCATCGCCCGCTGCCAGCAGGGCCGGTTGGAGTCGTTGGAAATCCCCGGCCGCCAAATTTTCCTCAACGCCGCCAACCGGATCGAAGCGCGCGCCAAGGACGGTTTCCCCTCGAAAGAAGCCGCCCGCGAAATCCTCGGCGACGCCAAGGACCCGTGGGGAAATCCGCTGGTTTACGACCTCATCGACTCATCCCACGCCCGCATTTCCAGCGCCGGCCCCGACCGGATTTCAAAGACCCAATGGGACCTCGGCGTGATCGTCGAAAAAGTCAGCGGCGACGCGCCATCCTCGCGGGACACCTGGCTGGGCCGCCGCAAGGCCGCGCTCGGGATTCAGGAAAAACCCGCCGCCGCCGGCTTCACCCGCAGCGAGTTCTGCGGCGGCCAGAGCAAGCTCGAAGGCGCGGCCTACTTCCGCTTCTTCACCTGGCTGGTCCTCGCCACCACCCTGCTGTTCATCCCGTTCGCCTGCTTCTATCGGCCGCGGACGTACCTGCACGACTGATACCGCCCCTACGAAATCATGTGCCAAATCGCAAGCTGCACCATGGGTCTAAAAGTCGAATGTCTGAAGGTCAAAAGTCGAAGAACCGCGAATTCTGAGCTGACCTTTGACCTCTGACCTTGAGACTCTTCTCACCCCAGTCCGTCGCTTTAATTCATCGAGCAGGAATGATTCAGGAAAGCCGCTTCATCACCGCGGCGGAAAGCAGTTTCCCGTCCGCCCGGCCTTCCACGAGTTCCTGCGCGCGCTTCATCACCTTGCCCATGTCGGCCTTGCCGATGGCTCCGGTGTCGGCCACCGCCTGCTCGACCATCGCTAGCAACTCTTCCTCGCCCGGCGCGGCCGGCAGATAGCGGGAAAGGATCTCGATCTCAGTCTTCTCCGTCGCCGCCAGCTCCGGACGGCCGGCATTTTCAAACTGCTCGCACGAGTCCACCCGCTGCTTGATTTGCTTGCGGATCACCGCGAGCACCTCGGATTCGTCCAGCACGATGCTGAGGTTGCCCTTCTCGATGGCGGCGTTCATCAGCGCGCTTTTCAACGCGCGCAAGGCGTTCAATGCGACCGTGTCTTTCGCCCTCATGGCGGTCTTGATGTCTTCGGGAATGCGGGTGGCGGTGTCGCTCATGCCTTGTCCTATCACGGCCACGAAGCGAGCCAAGCAAAACCCTTTTGATCCTCCGAAGATCGCCCGTGCGCAGCGGAGCGCGTTGTCGCCTCAGCTCGGAGTGACGGAATCCGCGGGGACATTCATCGTGGAGATGCCGAGGTCCGATCCGAAATAGCCCAGGTGAAAAGGATGTCAAACAGGAGGCTCGAAGACACGGACCCGGCCTTCCTCAACAATCCGGAGGGAGCCCTCGAACGGTTGGGTTTTGAGCGCGCCGATCAGGGTGGCTGAATGACGATGAAGGACTTCCTCGCTCATGCGGGCAGAGGCGCGGAGCACGGCGATTCCATGATGCTCAGAGGGTGGAAATCGGAAGGGGTTTGCGAAGTCCAGATCGAGTGTGACGATGCCGCGTTGATCCAACCGGCAGCGGGCGGCGACTTGTTCATCGGTGGCCGAGCAAAGGTCCTGCTCAGGAACCGAACAGACGTCGTGCCCGGCAGCAGCGAGCATGTCCCGGCCCCGCAGACCGAGGTTTTCATCGAGCTTTAATTTCATGCGACGGGCTCCAAGGCAGCGGGCACGAAGCGTTCATGGGACATCGCGGAACCGTAAGCGATGCAAGCGTGAATGTCTTCCAAGGTGATCTGCGGGAAATGAGAAGCGATGATTTCCTGCGGTGTGAGACCGGTGGCGAGGAGATCGAGCACCATCGAGACCCAGATGCGATGCCCACGAATGCAGGGACGGCCACCGCAGCGGGCGGGATCGATCCAGATATGTGCGTGGAGGTCTTCGTTAGTCATGGCGGTGAATTCCAAGGGGGCTGGCCTTCGATTACAAAGGGGAATGCGGGAACTGGTCCCGCCCCTGAAGGCCGATTCCATGGGCTCAGCCACGATTTATCAAATGCCCCCGTCAAGAATCGAACTTGAATCTAGAGTTTAGGAAACCCTTGTTCTATCCATTGAACTACGGGGGCTTGGGACGCCGGAGGGCGGGGAGGAAATAACCGGACGGCGGGTGGCAGGCAAGTTACTTGTGAATTTCCTACGACAGCCGCTGGGCGGTGTAGATGCCTTGGCGGCCGCTGCAGCAGTAGGCGACGAGGCAGGCGGTGGCAAGGTAGAGGCCGTTGCCTGCGCCGAAGAGTTCCATGCCGAGGAAGGTGGAGGCGAGCGGGGTGTTGGTGGCTCCGGCGAAGATGGCGACGAAGCCGAGCGCGGCGAAGAGATCGACCGGCGCGCCGAGCGCGAGGGCAAGCGAATTTCCGAGCGCAGCTCCGATGAAGAACAGCGGGGTGACTTCGCCGCCTTTGAAGCCGGCGCTCAGAGTGATGACGGTGAACAGGAATTTCCACGCCCAGGCACTGGCGGGGATTTCCGTGGAAGTGAACATGGCGGGCAGGGTCACGGCGTCGGGCCGATTTCCCAGCACGCCGAGACCGAGGTAGTCGCCCGTGCCGGCGAGTAAAAACAGGCCGATGACGAGCAGTCCGCCGACGACGGGGCGGAGTTCGGGGCGGGGGATGTAGGTCTTGAAGGCGCCGCCGAGGCGATGGGAGAGGGTGGAAAACAATCTACTAACGAGGCCGAAGGCGACGGCGGCGAGCAGGACTTTTCCCATCAGCCGGAAATCGAGGGGGGACGCGGCGGCCGGGACATCGACGGAGTAATGGGTATGGCCGATGCCCCAGGCGCGGCAGGTCCAGTCGGCGAGGACGGCGGCGAAAAAGCAGGGGATGAGCGCGTCGTATTGGACGCGGCCGACGATGAGGACTTCCAGCGCGAACACGGCTCCGGCGACGGGCGTGCCGAAAATCGAGCCGAACCCCGCGGCGACTCCGGCCATCAGCAGGATTCGGACGTGGGCGGCGTCGAGCTTGAGGAGGCGGGCGAAGGCGGCGGCGATGCTACCGCCCATCTGCAGCGCGGTGCCCTCGCGCCCGGCCGAGCCGCCGAACAAGTGGGTGACGAGCGTGCCGAGCAGTATCAACGGGGCCATCCGCTTAGGGACCCCCGCGCCGGGCTGGTGGATCTCGTCGATGAGCAGGTTGTTGCCGCCGTTGGCGGACTTGCCGTAAAAATGATAGAGCAACCCGACTCCAAGTCCGGCGACGGGTAGGAGGAAAAGCAGCCGGGGATGGGTGAATCGGACGAGCGTGACGGCATCCAGCGCCCACAGGAAAAACGCCGACGCTGAGCCGACGGCCACCGCCAACGGGGCGAGGATGGCGAGCCATTTCAGGGCGGCGAGCAGTTGGGCGGGGAGCCGGGTCATCGGGGCGGCGGGAATCTGGCAGGTCCCTCGGTGAATGGCAGCACCAAATAAGCCAAGGCCGACGCGGCCAAGTTCTGCAGCAGATTTTCAGATGCTCCGCCCTGCCAAATGATCAGGAACCGATGATCAGCGCCGCCCCCCTCGCCGGCTAATCACAGCCGCCGCCACTGGTTGCCATCCTGTTGCAGGAGTTGGTCGGCCTCGCGCGGGCCCCAGGAGCCGGCGACGAACTCGGCCATCGGCGGCGGGTTGGTGGACTGGTGCCAGGCGTGCTCGATGTGGTCGATGAATTTCCACGCTTCCTCGACTTCGTCGCGGCGGGCGAAGAGGGTGGCGTCACCGGCGATAGCGTCTAGCAGGAGTCGCTCGTAGGCTTCCGGGCTGCCCTTGCCGAAGCTGGTGGCGTAGTGGAAATCCATTTTCACCGGCTCGAGGCGCAGGCTGGTTCCGGGGATTTTCGATACCATGCGCAGTGAGATCCCCTCGTCCGGCTGGATGCGGATGACCAGCACGTTGCCGCCGGGGACTCCGGAGCACGGTGTGTTGAAAAGCACGCAGGGCGCGTCCTTGAAGTGGATGGAAATCTCGGTGGACTTCTTCGGCAGGCGTTTGCCCATGCGGATGTAAAACGGCACGCCGCTCCAGCGCCAGGTGTCGATGAGCAGGCGCACGGCGACGTAGGCTTCGGTTTGGGATTCCGGGGAAACACGGTCTTCCTCGCGGTAACCGGGAACGGCGTTGCCATCGATGTGGCCGGCAAGGTATTGGCCGCGCACGACATTAGCGGCAACTTTTTCCGGGGTGTCCCACTGGCGCAGCGAGCGGATGACTTTCACCTTCTCGTCCCGCACGCCGTCGGCGGATAGATCGGTGGGCGGCTCCATGGCGACGAGGCTGAGCAGCTGGAGCAGGTGGTTCTGCACCATGTCGCGCAGCGCACCGGATTTCTCGTAGTAACCGCCGCGCCCGCCTTCCATGCCGAGGTTTTCGGCGCAGGTGATTTGGATGTGGCTGATGTATTTGCTGTTCCAGAGCGGCTCGAAAATCGAGTTGGCGAAGCGCAGCACCATCAGGTTCTGCGCGGTTTCCTTGCCGAGGTAGTGGTCGATCCGATAGGTGTCGGACTCTTGGAAAGTGTCGTTGACGACTTGATTGAGGTGCTTGGCGGTGGCGAGATCGGTGCCGAAGGGTTTCTCGACGATGACGCGCGCCCAGCAACCGGGTTTTGACTCGTTGAGCCCTGCGTTTTTCAGGTTGATGAGGATCTCATCGAAAAATTCCGGGGCGGAGGCGACGTAAAACAGGCGGTTTCCTCTCCCTCCATGTTCCGCATCGATGGTGTCGAGTTTTTCCGCGAGTTTGCGATAGCCTTCGACATTGGAAAACTCCGAGGTGTGGTAGGAAACCGTCTCGATAAAACTGCCCCAGATTTTCTCGTCATGGCCGGAGCGGGAAACCTTGCGGTTCAACTCGCAAAGCCCGACGCGGAATTCCGCGTCGGATTTTTCCCGGCGCGCGAAACCGATGATCTTCACGCCGGTCGGCAGCTCGCCATCGACTGCTAGATTATACAGCGCGGGGATGAGCTTGCGGTGCGTGAGGTCGCCCGTGGCGCCGAAGATGACGATAGTGCAAGGCTCGGCGCGCAAGCGGGAAACGAGGTCTTCGCGGAAGGGATTGCTCATGGGATGCGGGCGGGAGCTTCAGCCAACCCGCGTGCGGAGGCAAAGCCAAATCGGGTGCCCAGTGCGAATGTGGCTCATGCGGGGCATGTGACGGGTGAGTTTCGGCGTCTCGCGGCTTGAGCAGTGATAACCCGGCATCTTGTCAGGCGGGGGATCGCCGTGAAGTCCGATGGCATGTCCGCGAAGCCGGATCCTGAAAGCCCGTTTGAGAATGATCCTGTGGCGCAGGTGTGATGGGCAAGGGTCGTTCGGAGAAAACGAACAGCTGTGCAAATCCAGAGACGTCCATCACGGGGCGACTTCGGAAGGAGCGAATGCGGAGATCATGGCTTCCAAAGCGAAGCTAACCTTGAACCCCGTATTTTTCGGTCCTTCGTCGCCAGCTGGAGCTTGAGAAACCTCGCCGTGGCCACGATCAGGCGGTCGGCAGGATCGCGATGGAATGAGGCTGGCAGGCGGTTCATTTCCGCGACGATGCCAGGAGTGATCGGTTGGACCCGCACGGTGGCCGGTGATGCGGCGATCCGCAGCCAGTCCTCGACGGAGCCATTGATATTGATTCTGCCAAGATCCACCAGTGTGGCGAATTCCCACAGGCTGATGTCGGAAATCACGGGGCGGGCATCCGCAGGAAGTGCATCCAGTGCTTCCCGCTCGGCGGGGCTCAGGCCGGGGTCGCCGAGCATCCACCAAATCCAGACGTGGGTATCCAGCAGTGGTGAAGGGCTCATTTCAGGGCCTCGATTTCGGTTTCTCCGAGCGCCGGGGTGAAGGGGTCACCCGTGAAGGAGCCCGTTCCACGGAGGACGAGCCAGGGCTTTTCCGCTTTTTCCGCCACTACCCGCGCCACCGGCTTGCCGCGTTTGGAGATCACCAGATCCTCTCCGGTGCGCTGGACCTCATCGAGCAATTGCAGGCACTTCGCCTTGAAGTCCGTGGCGTTGATTGTTTTCACATGACCAGTCTAAATGACCAGTTTGTGAGAGCAAGGGCATTTTCGAGCGGCAATCAAGCGCGTCGCCATGAAACGTGAGCGGGATGCCCACGCTCCTTGCCTCACCACGGCAGCGGGAAGTCGCGGTTGAAGGCGAAGACGCGCTCGCGGATGGCGTGGAGTTTCGCGGTGTTGGTATGATCCGAGAGCGCTTCGTGGATGAAATCGGCGACTTGCTCGGCGTCCTTTTCCTTCATGCCGCGGGTGGTCACGGCGGGTGTGCCGATGCGGATGCCGCTGGGTTTCATCGGGCTGCCGGTGTCGAAGGGGATGCCGTTTTTGTTGACGGTGATGCCTGCTTCGTCGAGCGCGTGCGAGGCGTCGGTGCCGTTGAGGTTCTTGTTGCGGAGATCCACGAGCATGACGTGGTTGTCGGTGCCGCCGGAGCAGATGCGGAAACCGTGGTGGGTGAGCCGCGCGGCGATGGCCTGGGCGTTTTTGATGACTTGCGCGGAGTAATCTTTGAACTCCGGCTTGAGCGCCTCGCCGAAGCAGATGGCCTTGGCGGCGATGACGTGCATCAGCGGTCCGCCCTGGATGCCGGGGAATACCTGCGAGTCGATTTTTTTCGCGAACTCTTCCTTGCACAGAATGATCCCGCCGCGCGGGCCGCGCAGCGACTTGTGGGTGGTGGAGGTGACGAAATCCGCATGCGGGAACGGGCTCGGATGCAGGCCGGCGGCGACGAGGCCGGCGATGTGCGCCATGTCCACAAACAGATAGGCGCCGACCTCGCGGGCGAGCTTGCCCATGCGTTCGAAATCGATGATCCGCGAGTAAGCCGAGGCGCCGACGGTGATCAGCGCGGGCTTGAGCTCGCGGGCGGTTTTTTCGAGTTCATCGTAGTTGATGCGCTCGTCGTCCGGGCTGACACCGTAGTGCGTGACGTCGTAGAAACGGCCGGAGAAATTCGCCTTGTGGCCGTGGGTGAGGTGGCCGCCGTGGGCGAGGTCCATCGTGAAAATCTTGTCGCCCGGCTTGAGCACCGAGAAGTAAACCGCGGTGTTCGCCTGCGAGCCGGAGTGCGGCTGGACGTTGGCGTGTTCCGCGCCGAAGAGCTCCTTCGCGCGGTCGATCGCGAGCTGCTCGACGACGTCGACGTTTTCGCAGCCACCATACCAGCGCTTGCCGGGATAACCCTCGGCGTATTTGTTGGTGAGCACGGAACCTTGCGCCTCCATCACGGCGGGCGAGGTGAAATTTTCCGAGGCGATCAATTCGATGTTGTTCCGCTGGCGGTGTTCCTCGGCGGTGATCGCCGCGTAGATCGCGGGGTCGGTCACGGCGATGCGGCTGCCTGAGGAATTGCAAACGCGCGCTTGATGGCGGCCACCGGCGAAGTTGGTGGCGAGAAACGCATCCGCCATCGCGATGGCTGTCGCCTCATCCGTGAATTTTCCGCTCAGGCAAAGAACGTTGGAATCATTGTGCTCGCGGGTGGTCACCGTTTCCTCGACCGAGCGCACGCTTGCCGCGCGCACGTGGCGGTGGCGGTTCGCGGCGATGCACATGCCGACGCCGGTGGTGCAGGCAAGGATGCCGAAATCGTAGGTGCCATCCCCCACATTGCGGGCGACCAGGTTCGCGTAGTCGGAGTAATCCACGGACTCGGTGGTTTGCGTGCCGAAGTCTTTGACCTCGTGGCCGACCGCCTTGAGGTGCTTGACGACGGCGTTTTTCAGATCGACGGCGCCGTGATCGGCTCCGATGGCAATGCGGAAGGTAGGATGGCTCATGGACTAGGCGGGATTCAAAGCCGGGAAACCCAACTTGCAAACCGCAAATTTCAGCGATTTCCCATGCGCGTGGTCATTCCGCCTCATCACGGTCATCATGTTTCCCCCTCGCGGCCCGCCTTGCCGTCACCGGCTCGCGGTCCGCTTCTCCGCCTTGAGCATCCCGCAGCCGGCGGCGACGTCGATGCCGCGGCGCTGGCGGAAGGTGCAGGGGAAACCGCCCGCGATCAGGATTTTCTGGAACTCGTGGCCGGACTCGCTTTGCGTCCCCGCGAAGCCGCCAGTCGGGTTGAGCGGGATCAAATTGAGGTGCGCGTCGATCCCGCGCAACAGCTCGACGAGGCGGTGGGCGGTCTCGGGCGAATCGTTTTTTCCGGCGATCAGGGTCCACTCGAAAAAGATCCGCTTGCCGGTGACTTCGCCGTATTTCCGGCAGGCGTCGATGAGCATCGCCAGCGACCAGCGCTTGCTGGCGGGCACCAGCGCCGCGCGTTCCTCTTCCGTCGAGCCGTGCAGGCTAACGGCCAGCCGATAGGGCCGCTGCTCCTCCGCCAGCCGCAGGATGCTCGGGACGACTCCCACGGTGCTGATCGCGATTTTCGTCGGCCCGATGCCGGGGCCGCGGACGTCGGAAATAGTTTCCAGCGCGAGCATCACCGAGTCGTAATTGTGCAGCGGTTCGCCCATGCCCATCAGCACCATGTTCCGCAGCCGTTTCTTCGGATCGATGGTTTTCAAGACCCGCCGGGCGTGCAGCACTTGCGCCACGATTTCCCCCGGCCGCAGGTGGCGGACGAAGCCCATTTGCCCGGTCGCGCAGAACACACAACCCATCGCGCAGCCCGCCTGCGTGCTCACGCAAACCGTCTGGCGGCCTTGGTAGCCCATCAGCACGGTTTCGATGGTTTGGCCGTCGCGCAGGCGCAGGAGAAACTTGCGGGTCAGCCCGTCGGAGCTGTGGATTTCATCGACGACTTCGGGCGCATCGAGGAAAAACGCCTTTCCCTCGCCCACGGATTTCGCCACCCAGCGCTTGAGCGGCGGCAAGAACGCGCGCCCTGCCAGATCCAGCTCGCCCTCGCCATGGAGGGCCCGCCACAGCACTTTGGCGTGGTGCAGGATCACGCCTTCGGCCGCCAGCACGGCCACCAACTCGGCAAATCCGAGGTCGTGCAAAGAGCGTGCGGGCAAAGAATTCACGGCCGGAATGCAACCCTGCGGGCGGTGGCATTCAAGCGCGATTTTCCGCTCAGGGGAGCAAGATCCCTACACGAGGGAGAAATGAACCCACGGCGACTCCCGCATCCGCAGATGCCTGGGTCACGCTTCGGCGGCCTTGGCGATTTGCAGCAACTTCGCTTCTCCCAGATGCGGGGCGAGGATCTGGAGGCCGACGGGAAGGTTTTTCCCACCGTCGAAATCGGTGCTGCCGCAGGGGATGGAAATGCCGGGGATGCCGGCGAGGTTGGCGGCGAGGGTGAAAATGTCGGAGAGGTATTCGTGGAGCGGATCGTCGGAAAAACCGCCGATCTTGCGCGCCGGGGTGGGGGCGACGGGCGAGAGGATGGCATCCACTTGCTGGAACGCGTTCTCGAAATCGCGGCGGATGAGGGTGCGGACTTTTTGGGCGCGGCTGTAATAGGCGTCGTAGTAGCCGGACGAGAGGACGTAGGTGCCGAGGATGATCCGGCGCTTCACTTCCGGACCGAAGCCTTCCTCGCGGGATTTTTTATAAAGATCGAGGATGTCGGCCGGGTTGGCGGCGCGGTGGCCGTAGCGGATGCCGTCGAAGCGGGAGAGGTTCGACGAGGCCTCGGCCGGGGCGATGACGTAATAAGTGGCGACGGCGTGCTCGGTGTGGGGCAGCGAAATCTCGACGATTTCCGCGCCTTGAGCGGCAAGTTTCTGGATCGCGGCCTCGACGTTTTTGCGGACGCCGGGGTCGATGCCTTCGCCGAAATATTCCTTGGGAATGCCGAGTTTGAGGCCTTTCACGCCGTCGTTGAGGCCGGAGAGGTAGTCGGGAACGGGAGCGTCGAGGCAGGTCGAGTCGAGCGGGTCGCCGCCGGCGATGGCTTGAAGGATGAGCGCGGCATCCTCGACACTTTGCGTGAGCGGGCCGATCTGGTCGAGCGACGAGGCGAAGGCGACGAGCCCGTAGCGGGAAACGCGGCCGTAGGAGGGTTTCAGGCCGACGACTCCGCAGTGCGAAGCGGGCTGGCGGATCGAGCCGCCGGTGTCGGAACCGAGCGCGGCGATGGCGGTGAGGTCAGCCACGGCGGCGGCGGAACCGCCGGACGAACCGCCGGGAACGCGCGCGGGATCGTGGGGATTGCGGGTGGATTGGAGCGCGGAATTTTCGGTGGAGGAACCCATCGCGAACTCGTCCTGGTTCATCCGGCCGAAAGGAATGGCCCCGGCGGCGCGGAGCTTGCGGATGACGGTGGCGTCGTAAGGCGAGATGAAATTTTCGAGGAATTTCGAGCCGCAGGTGCAAGGCTGGCCGAGGACGTTGATGTTATCCTTGATGGCGATGGGGACGCCGCCGAGGGGCAGGCTGAGGTCGGCGTTCGCGGCCTCGGCGAGGGCGGATTCGAGGTCGTGGGAAAGATAGGCACCGGTCTGGCCGTCGCGGGCAGAGATTTCCCCGGCGAGCTTTCCGAGAATGGCGGCGGGCGTGGTTTCCCCGGCGAGGAGTTGCCGGCGGAGTTGGGTAATGGTCATGGGAGAGCTTAGAAATTTGAGATTCTCACGCGTCGGTGACCACTTTGGGGACGCGGATTTGGCCTTGGGCTTGGTCGGGCGCGTTTTGGAGCATCGCGGCTTGGGAAAGGCTCTCGTGCGGCGTGTCATCGCGCATTTTTCCGAAAATCGCGCCCGCGTGGGCGGTCGCCTCGATGCCGGAAACGTCGAGTTTCGACAGGGCTTCGACGTGGCTCAGAATGGCTTCGAGCTGGGGCTGGAAAGTGGCGACCTCTTCGTCGGTGAGTTCGAGGCGGGCGAGATTGGCGACGTAGCGGACGTCGATGTGGCGGTGCGACATGGTCGGGAGCGTCTTGAA
The DNA here is from genome assembly GCA_945879075.1 of Akkermansia muciniphila. Taxonomy (GTDB): domain Bacteria; phylum Verrucomicrobiota; class Verrucomicrobiia; order Verrucomicrobiales; family Akkermansiaceae; genus Luteolibacter; species Luteolibacter muciniphilus_C. The sequence continues at coordinate 30,516 of CAMCUY010000014.1, forward strand.
ATGAAGCAGGTTTTCCAAGTGCCAAGTGCGGGTGGGGCGGAATGACGCCGGCCGGCAGATGGAAAACGGCGGGGAAATCAGCCGCGTTCAGGATGGCCGGGAAGGCTTCTGAAAGCAGTAAGAGCGGTAGATCAGCCCGTCCTGCAAGAGCGCGTTATAAACCCGCGAGTCCTTCACGCCGGCGAAGTCGCGGCCGAGTTTGTGCAGGAATTTCGGCAGTCTTCTGTCGAGCAGCGCGACGGACCGCTCGGAATTGCAGTCCATGCCGCGCAGGACTTCGGGGCTGATGTCACGCCCTTGCTGGAACTTGAGCGGCGCGTTTTTCAGCGCCTCGTCCCATTTTTCAATGCCATCGCTGAAGCGGAAATCCGCGTAGAGGAAATAGCCGCCCGGCTTGAGAACGCGGGCGACTTCGGATAGAAATCGCGGGAAGTCCGGGTAGCAGTGCGAGGCCTCGACATTGATAACCGCTTCGAACGAGTTGTCTGGAAACGGCAGGTTTTGCGCGTCGCTCTGGACGAATTCCAGTCCCTCAACCTGATGGCGCTTCTTGCAAAACGCGATGCCCGCGGCGTTGAGATCGAGAGCGGTGTATTTGGCGGGCTTGAGCGTCCGTGCCAGATAGGACGCGCCGCCGCCGTGGCCGCAACTGACTTCCAAGACGTTCTTCCCTTGGAAATTCACCTGCGCGCCGACGTGATGATAGAGCTGGGCGCACGCCCGGTTAGGTTCGTCTGCCGGAGAGAGCGAGATTCCCATCGGCGGGTCGGTCTCGAAGGCGTAGTTGAGGAAAATCACCTCCTCGCCCTGAAGTCGCCGCGTGAGGAAGGGATACCAGAATTTCCAAATCGCCTTGCGGATCGGACCAATGGAAAAGAGATGATCAATCAGCGGCATGTGATTGATCTAGCGCGGAATTGGGAGAAACTCAAGCATTGCGAATGCGCGTGACGGCCGTGGCCATGTCCGGCGCGCGGAAGGTGGAGGAGCCCGCGACCATCACGTTCGCCCCCGCGGTGTAGCAACGCGCGGCGGTGGCGGCGTCGATGCCTCCATCCACCTCGATGTGATAGGAAAGCCCCTTCGCCTCGCGAATCCTCGCGGCGGCGGTGATTTTCTCCAGCACCTCCGGCATGAACGCCTGCCCGCCGAAGCCAGGGACGACGGTCATACAGAGGAGCAAATCGATCTCCCCGAGAAACGGCTCCACCGCGCTGATCGGCGTGGCCGGATTGAGCGCGAGGCCCACCTGGCAGCCCGCCTCGCGGATGCGGCGCAGGGTTTCCGCCACGTCGTGCTCCGCCTCCACGTGGACGGAAATCAGGTCCGAGCCGGCGGCGATGAATTGCTGCAAGTAGCGGTCCGGCCGCGAGATCATCAGATGGACATCGAGGAAAATGTCATTCGCCTCGTGCACCGCCTGGACGATCGCCGGGCCGAAGGAAATGTTTTCCACGAAGTGACCGTCCATCACGTCGAGATGCATCCAGTCCGCGCCGGCATGGATCGCGCGGCTGACTTCATCGCGGATGCAGGAAAAATCCGCCGCCAGCAGCGACGGGGCGATGACACGGTCGTGGAAATTTATCGGAATCACAGAGCCGATACGAACCACGGATCGACCCGCCAGGCACGGAAAAATTTCCGCGGCGGATGAAACAACGTGCGTGCCGTGGCGGCATCCGCTACCCATCGGGCGTGGAAGACGAAGCTCCGATCATTGATTTGCACAGCGACATTTACTTCATGGGCCAGGCGCTGCGCGAGGCCCGCAAGGCCTATGCCGCCGAGGAAGTCCCGGTCGGCGCCGTGGTCGTGCGCGAGGGGCGGATCATTTCCCGCGCCTGGAACCAGGTGGAAACGCTCAAGGACGCCACCGCCCACGCGGAAATGCTCGCGCTGACTGCCGCGCAGGAAGCGCTCGGCGACTGGCGGTTGGAGAAATGCACGCTCTACGTCACCAAGGAACCCTGCCCGATGTGCGCCGGAGCGATCGTCCATTGTCGGCCGGAGCGCGTGGTTTTCGGCTGCCCGGACCCGAAGGCCGGAGCCGCCGGCGGCTGGATCAACCTGCTCGAAGCCAATCCCCCGCTCAACCACCGCTGCGACGTCACGCCCGGCGTGCTCGGCGAGGAATGCCTGTATTTGCTCCAGAGTTTCTTCCGCGAAGCCCGCGAGAGGAAAAAGACCGAGAGACTGGGAGATTCCGCCGAACCGTTGATTTGATCTGGCTGGCTCTCAAACTGAGATTCTTCCTCTACGAAAGTCGTCATTTCCATGGAAAAGTCAGTCATCAAGAGATCCCTCAAAAACTTCCGCGGCCGGGAGAATCCTTGGAAAAACCGTAACTACACGGAGCGTCTCAGCGCCATGGCCGTGATTTGCCAAACCAATCAAAAAGATGGACCACCTCAATCAGGATTTCCTCGGGTTTATCGAATTACTCGAAGCGGAGAAGGTTGATTACCCAAAGACCGGATCGATCTGGAAGAACTTGGGAAACTTTAGACCCACCCCCGCGCTTGCACCGCCCGCGGCATCCCGTTAACAACTCCCGTGGCCGCGAAAGCAAAGACATCTCCCCAGAACGCCGGAAATTTTTTCGCGGTCGTCGGCAGCGATGAGGGCCTCGTCCGCGAAAAGGCGCTGCTGCTCTACAACCAGCTCACTAACGGCGTGGACGACGGTTTCACCCACGAGACCATCGACGGCATCGCGGACAACTCCGAGTCAGCCTTCGAAATCTGCTCCTCCACCGTCCAGGCGCTGCTGACCATCCCGATGTTCGGCGGCGACAAGGTGGTCTGGCTGCGCAACGCGAATTTCCTCGCCGACAACGTCACCGGCCGCTCCCAGCGCACCGAAGCCGGCGTCGAAAGCCTCCGCAACACCCTCGAAAAAGGCATCCCTAACGGCGTGAAATTCCTGCTCACCGCCCAAGGCGTCGACAAGCGCCGCGGGTTCTGGAAATTCATCGAAAAATCCGCCGATGTCCAGGTCCACGACCGCATCGACACCAGCCGCGACGATTGGCAGGACCAGGTCGCCTCGCTCGTCACCAAGCGCGCCCGCGAACTCGGCCTAACCTTCGACCGCGACGCCATGGCGCTCTTCGTCATGCTTGCCGGCGAGCAGTCCCAACAGATCGGCAACGAGCTTGAAAAGCTCGACCTCTATCTCGGTCCGGAACGCCGCGAAGTCACCGAGGACGACGTCCGCGTGCTCGTCCCGCTCAGCCGCGCCGCCGTGGTTTTTGAAATCGGCAAGGCCATCCAGATCGGCAACGCCGCGCGCGCCATCCAGCTCATCGACCAGCAGCTCGAAGCCGACGAGTCCGCCATCGGCATCATGCGCGCCTCGATCATCGGCGTGGTGAGAAATCTGTTCATGGCCAAGCTGATCATCGAGAAATTCAAGGTCCCGACCGGCAACTACAGCGCCTTCTCAGGCGGCCTCAACCGCCTCGCCGAAGCCGACAGCGCCTGGCTGCCGCAGAAAAAAGACGGCTCCGGCGTGAATGTTTTCCCGATCTTCCTCGCCGCCGACAACGCGAAAAACTTCGACCTCGCCAGCCTCCAGCACGTCATGGAAGCCACCCTCAAGGCCGACCAGGCGCTCGTCACCACCGGCCTCGACCATCGCCTCGTCCTGCACCGCCTGATCGTGGAAATCGCCTCTGCGAGAATAGGTCCTGCCAAACGCCGTTGAAGCGAGCACCAGCTCGCCGCCAAGGCTGGCCAGGGCTTGCATCACCTCGCCGGTGTCATTTCACTTGGTGTCATACGCCACGCGAGGGACAATGGAGCCCCTCTTTCTTACTTCCTGGAACCGCACGTGCAGAGCCACTCGACATGCTCACAAGTGGCGCACTTCTTGGTGTCGTAGTGCATGCGGGCGGTGATGGGCTTGGCGGAAACTATCGGTAAAAGGACGAGGCAAAGCGATTTGCACGGGCTAAGGTTTCGGGTTCCTCACGAAGGGCGGTGATCCAGCTGACCGCATCTTGAGGGGCAAGCCATGCGCGGGTTTTGGGCAGTTTATTGAACAGGCGATAACAATCCTGGCGGTAACGAACTCCGGCGAGTTGGGCCACGATCCGTTCGTGTTCAAGCCACCAGTCGAGAAATGGCACGGCCAGCTTGTAGAGCGCATCATCGGCTGCGGATTGGTATTGTCCGCGGGGCCAAGTGCCGGGGATGGGCGGATTTTTATCTAACCACCGCACACAACGCCGCAGGGGTCTGACAAAGAGAAATCCACCACCTTGCCCGAACCATCCGGCATGGGATCCGTGTAGTTCGATGTTGCCGCCCTGCCACGGTAACGAATAACAAGAGGTGCCTTTCAGTCCGTCAGAGACACGTTTATGAAACCCGCTTCGGATGAAGATACTTCCGTCGGAATGGATGGCATCGCGTCCCCAGAAAAACATCTGCTGGTGAAGACCTGCGGCAAGATCTCGCAGTAGATTCGAGATGGGCGTTTGAAGTCGGACGGCTGTCTGAGTGCCTGAATGGTTCATGGGGGGATTCGTTCAAGGTGATGTTTCAAGACCATCTCCCGGAGTGACGCCCACGCGGGCGAAGCCCCGGATGTCACCCTCCGGCACCGGGCGGCGGGAGGCGACGACCTCCCACTGTGCGTTGAGGGCGGCTTGTTCCGGCGGGAAATCGGCGGCAGTGGTGGTGATACCATCATCACTCCATGGATTGGCCGGTGAGTCCGCAAACACTGGCTGATAGATCTCCGGCATCACGCGGCTCAACGCGCGGCGGCGGGGATAGGTGAGCGTCTGATAGAGCGTGCCGCCATCATTCACCAGGGAGAACACCGGCATCCCCAAGCCTGCTGCCTCGGGGATGGGGCCGCCCCCGAGCGGCCGGGTGCCGAAGGCGTATTCGAGGAGATTTGGGATGTCATCGCCATCCGGATCAGCCGCGAGCGAGCTGACATTCGGGTCGGCCAGTTGTGAGGCGGCGAACGACTCCCCCTGCCAGCGGGCGGTGGTGCCAACGGCGAAAATGAGAGTGAAGGGTGCGCTCGGGTTGGTGGGGTTCGTCGCGCCCGGTCCGAGAAACGCCGACGCCTGCAAGGTGACGCGGTGGATGCCTTGGGCGGTGAAACCGAGTGCCGCGTGCGCGTGGGAGCCGGCCGCATAGTAATACGAGTTTTCCACCGTGGTGTCATAGGTGCTCATCCATTTGGTGGGAGGCTGGCCGGTGACGGTGTTCCACATCGAAAAATGGGATACGGTGCCGTGCGGCGGCTGATAGTCCACGAGTGTGAGGCGGATCCATGGGCGTGCGGTTCCTTGTGGCACCCTCACATCCGCCGGGATGTAACTGCCGAATGTCCCCTCGGGCTGGTCGTTTCTTAAACCCGGCCAAGCCTCGCCGATGCCCGGTGTGCCCTGCACCGCCAACCAGATCGGCCGGCCGTCACTCGCGCCGGTGAAATCGAACTTGCTGTTGGCTGGCTGGGTATGACGGGCACCGGAGCTCGCTGGGTTGCCATTCACATAACTTTTGTCGGCAAGGGGCAGGAACGCGGCACTGGTTTCGTAGGCGGTAGTGTCGGTCTTGAGGTTG
>CAMCUY010000015.1 GCA_945879075.1 Akkermansia muciniphila
CTGCTCAAGCCGACGACCGGCAGCATTCGTTTTGAAAATCACGACATCAGCCACGCCAGCCCGCGCGCGCTGCGGCCGCTGCGCCGGAACTTCCAGATGATCTTCCAGGATCCCGCCGAGTCGCTCGATCCGCGGATGAGCGTGCGGGCGATCATCGAGGAGCCCTTCATCATCCACGGCCTCGGCAGCCGCGCGGAACGCATTCAATGGGTCGATGACTTGCTAGACCGCGTCGGCCTGCCGGCGGCGTCCGCCGAGCGTTACTCCTTCGAGTTTTCTGGCGGCCAGCGGCAGCGCATCGGCATCGCGCGGGCGCTGGCGCTGAAGCCGAAACTCATCGTCTGCGACGAACCCGTCTCCGCCCTCGATGTCTCCGTGCAATCCCAGATCCTCAACCTGCTAGTCGAGTTGCAGCGGGATTTCGGCCTGTCGTATCTTTTCATCGCCCACGATCTCTCGGTGGTGAAGCATGTGAGCGACCGGGTGGCGGTGATGTATCTTGGAAAGATCGTCGAACTCGCCACCGCCGAGGCCATCTATCAGGACCCTCGCCACGCCTACACCAAAGCACTGCTCTCCGCGATCCCCTCGCACGATCCCAAGGTGAAACGGAAAAAAATCCTATTGGAGGGCGACGTCCCCTCACCCATCGATCCGCCGCCCGGCAGTGCCTTCGGCCACCGCATGAACCACCCGCGCTACCCCGAGACCATCGGCGCGGACCTCTCGCTGAAGGAAATTTCCCCCAAACACTGGGTCGCCGCCGATCCCTGCTGCGTGTCAGACGAAGACTGGGAAAAACTCCGGCCGTCCCCCGCCAACGCTTGATTTTCCGCCACTCTCCGCGCTTGCAGTCGATCTGATCCGTCGTGAGACTCCGGCCATGTTCACGCCGAAGTGGAAAAAGGAAGCGCATCACCTGGTGAAGGGTGCCAAGAAGTTCGTCGATTACAAACGCGACCTGTTGAAGCCCGAGCGTGTCGCTGAGATCGACTCCCGCCGTGCGGATTTGCTGGCGGCGATCCAATCCAAGGATATCGCGAAAGTGAACGAAGCCTCGAAACAGATCCGCGCGGTCTGTGAGAACGCCCTGCCCCACGAGAAGCCGCTCGGCTGGTTCGAGGAAAACGTGGAGGTCATGTTCGTCGCCATCGTCATCGCGCTCGGCCTGCGCGCATACTATTTGCAGCCCTTCCGGATTCCTACCGGATCGATGCAGCCGACTCTCAACGGCATCATCGGCACGCCGCTCAAAAAGGACCAATGGCCGAGCCTGCCCCAGCGGCTGCTGGAAAAAGTGCTGCGCGGGAGAACCTACGTCTATCAGGTCAACGACCGGGACCGCCACATCGCCCTCACCCGCCAGGGCGGATTGGACATCAAGGACACCCAGTTCCTGCACTTTTTCAGCCGCTCGGAAATCCGCTTTTCCGATTCGCCGCCGCTCCGGCTTCCCGCCCCCACCAATCCGTCCTCCGGGATCGGCCTCAGCGCCGCGATCAACCACGCGGTCCGCAACGGCGGTTTGATTCCCAAGGACATGGTGCTTTGCGAAGGCACCATCGACAGCGGCGACTTGGTGTTAGTGGACAAGCTTTCCTATCATTTCCGCAAGCCCAAGCGCGGCGAAGTTTTCGTGTTCGACACCATCGGCATCGAGGGCATCCAGAAGCGCAGCGGCGAACAAGGCGCGGGTTCGCACTACATCAAGCGCTTGTGCGGCGTCCCCGGAGACACGCTTTCCATCCAACCGCCGAACCTGCTCATCGATGGGAAAATCGCCCAGGAGCCCGGCATCCAGCGGGTCATTCGCGGCGAGGGAGCTTTCAGCATCAACCCCGGCGGTTATGGTCTGGCCAGTTCGAACGAATCCGCCCACAACGGGAGGAAGCTTCCCCAACACCTCGCCAAGGAAGGCGCGACGCTGTCGCTGACGGCTAACGGACGCCCCGGAATGCGCGAATACGCCGCCCTCGGCGACAACACCGGAAACTCGCTGGACTCGCGCTACTGGGGCCCGGTGAAAGAGTTCAACCTGGTCGGGCCGGCGCTGTTCTCGCTCTGGCCGATCACCACCGGACACTGGGGATTCATCCGCTGAAGCCGTGTCCGCCGCCTCGGAAATCACCCGCAAGGCGAAGTCGAATCTGGCTTTCGCCCTGAACATCCTGCCCCGCGAGCGGCGGGAGGACATGGTGGTTTTCTATGCGTTCTGCCGGACGATGGATGATCTGGCGGACGATCCGGGCGTAGCGCCCGAAGAGCGCGTCCGCTTGCTGGAAGCTTGGAAACAAGGGATGACCGGCGGATTCGAGGCCCCCGATGAATTCCAATGCGAAGTCATTTCCCTGCGCGACCGGCGGCAAATTCCGAACGAGTTGCTCGTCGCCATCATCGACGGCTGCCGGATGGACCTGCAGCCGCAGCGCTTCGAAACCTGGGAGAAACTATCGGAGTACATCTGGAAGGTCGCCTGCGCGGTCGGGCTGGTTTCGATCCGGATTTTCGGCTGCACCGATTCCGGATCGGAGCGCTACGCGGTGGCGCTCGGCCACGCCCTGCAACTGACCAATATCCTGCGCGACATCGGGGAGGATCTCTCGAACGGCGGGCGGATCTATCTGCCGCTGGAAGACATGGCCCGCTTTCGATACACCGAGCAGGACCTCGTTGACCGTGTGCGGGACGACCGCTTCCTGGCGCTGATGGCCTACGAGGCCGGGCGGGCGGAAGATCTTTTCCACCAGGCCGCCGAATCGCTCCCCGCCGCGGATCGCCGCGCGCTGGTGCCCGCCAGGATCATGGGGGAAATCTACCACCTCCTGCTGGAAAAAATGCGGGATGACCGTTTCCATCTTTTTGAAAAGCGCTACCGTGTCTCCAAGGCCCGCAAGCTGGCAATTCTTTCCAAGCATCTGATTACGCGATCCTGTTGATTCGAATAGAGTTACAAAACCCCACGTCCCAAGCCCATGTTCAAACCACTCCTCTCCATCGCCGCAGCCTGCCTTGCCGGACTGGCCTCCTGCACCCCGCCACCACCGGTGCCGCCGCCGCGCTTCCAGCCAAATCCACCGTTCGCTCCCGAGCAGGTTTCGCCCTACGGTTCACAAGGCGACTTCGCGCCGCAGCCCGCTCCGGTCCAGCCTCCATCCGCCACGGGCGGCTATCCTACCGCCCAGCCCACCACGAATCCTGATCAAGTACTGAGTCCTTACGAGCCTTACAATCTCATCGACGTGGCCGGCTTCAAATCCGGACAGCTGGCGCGCGACCCGTCCAACCAAAAGATTTTCCGGATTCCTTGAGCCGGCTGGAAGGTCATTCCGGGCCAGGCTCCCGCCCTGACGCCAAACCAGGAGGGGCGAAAACCTTCCGCTTGCTCTGGAACAAGGCGGGGGTCGTCCGATAGAAAATATGGCATTGTCGGCGGAAGTACTGGTCGTCGGTTGTTGGAATTGGAAATAGAGGGCTCCCATGAGTGAGTGTTTCGACTTTCGGAGGGCGAATGACTCAGGTCCCTGGACTTGGCCAACCATTCGTGAATTAGCGACCGGAAAGCGTCGCTACACGAAAAAGCCGGACGGGGCGAACCCATCCGGCTTTCTGGCAAGATGCAGACTGGATGCCTACACCCCCTTGAATCAGTCTTCCTGACCCGGACTCCAGTCTTCGGAGGCGGCGGCGGCGAGGTTGAACGCTTGCTCAAGGCCAACCATCTCGGAGGACGGACGGAGGCTCTCGAAGCTGGCGCTTTCCTTCTTCAGCTGCTCTTCGGAATAACCGACGGCCTTGATGGAAAGTCCGATGCGGCGCTCGACCTTGTCGACCTTGATGACGCGGGCTTCGATTTCTTCGCCGACCTTGATGATGTCTTTGACCTTCTCCACGTGGTCTTCGCTGAGTTGCGAGATGTGGATGAGGCCGTCGATGTCACCGTCGAGGCTGATGAAGGCGCCGAAGGAAGCGATCTTGGCAACCGTGCCCTTGACGATGTCGCCGACCTTGAAGCGGCCGTCGATAAGGCTCCATGGGTCGCCTTCGGTTTGTTTGATGCCGAGGGAGACGCGTTGATTGCTCTTGTCGATGGCAAGCACGATAGCTTCCACTTCGTCGTTCTTTTTGAGAACTTCGGACGGGTGGTTGATCTTGCGGGTCCAGGACATGTCCGAGACGTGGATCATGCCGTCGATGCCTTCCTCGAGCTCCACGAACGCACCGTAAGCGGTGAGGTTGCGGACCGGGCCCTTGATGGTGGCCCCCACTGGATAGCGGAGTTCGATTTCATCCCATGGGTTGGAATCGAGCTGACGCACGCCGAGCGAGATTTTCTGCTCTTCGATGCTGATACCGAGGACGACGGCCGCGATTTCCTGGCCGATTTCCAACACGTCGGAAGGACGGGTGATGCGCTTGACCCAGCTGAGTTCGGAAACGTGCACGAGGCCTTCGACGCCGCGCTCGATTTCGATGAACGCGCCGTAAGGAAGGAGCTTGGTGACGCGACCCTTGACGTTATGGCCGATCGGGTATTTCCGCTCGATGTCTTCCCATGGGTTCTCGGAGGTCTGCTTGAGGCCGAGCGAAACACGCTCTTTCTCGCGGTCCACGTCGAGGATGACGACATCCACGGATTGGCCGATGTGAAGCAGCTCGGAAGGATGGTTGATGCGGCCCCATGACATGTCGGTGATGTGGAGGAGTCCGTCCATCCCTGCGAGATCGACGAAGGCGCCGAAGTCGGTGATGTTCTTGATGGCGCCGGTGACTTTGTCGCCGATTTTGACGGATTGAAGGAAGGTCTGGCGTTGTTCGGAGCGCTCGGCTTCGATGACTTCGCGGCGGGAAATGACGATGTTTTTGCGCTCGTCGTTGATTTTGACGATTTTGAATTCGTAAACGTTGCCGACGTATTCGTTGAGGTCCTTCGGTGGAATGATGTCCACTTGCGAGCCGGGAAGGAAGGCTTCGACGCCGACGTTGACGGTGAGTCCGCCTTTGACGACCGACTTGACCTTGCCGCGGACGAGACCGCCGTCTTGGAAGACTTTGACGATTTTCTCCCAGTTTTGTTTATGGGCGGCCTTTTCCTTTGAGAGGACGACCATGCCCTCGTCGTTTTCAAGGCGCTCGAGGAGCACTTCGATTTCGTCGCCGATTTCGATTTCCTCGTCTTCGAATTCATTGGAAGGAATCGCTCCTTCGGATTTGTAGCCGATATCGACTAGGACGACTTGAGGGCGGATTTCGAGAATCGTGCCTTTGACGATCGATCCTTCGCGGAATTCGCGAAACTTGGAGTCGATGAGGTCGTTGAGTTCAGTGTTGGTGGGTTCCGCGCATGCGTAAGCCATAATTTTGTCTGGTTTGGGGTTGTGTTGTTGGTTCGTTTTCTTCCTGGAATTGCCCCGAGAAGTAAAACTGACAGACACCGGGGCGCCAACCGTCGGTCAGTAGAAAGAAAAGCGAACGCCGAAACTAGGCCCGAAAACCCGCATTGCAAGGCCAAAGGCAGGGAAATTCCCGGTCGGGTTTTCGGCAGGAAAACTCTGCACTTCTCACGGGCGGCGGGCTGGGTTCCAATTCCCGCGCAATCCCCGATGTCCGAGAATTTCTACCAGCAAACCACCGCCGCCCCGGCGACGCCGTTCGACGTCTCACTGCGGCCACCTGCGTTTTCCGAATTCATCGGCCAGGAAAAGGTCAAGGACCGCATCCTCCTGATGCTCGAGGCGGCGAAACAACGTGGCGATGTGCTCGACCACGTCCTACTTTCCGGCCCACCAGGCTTGGGGAAAACCACCCTCGCCAACCTCATCGCCCGCGCCGCCGGCACCCAACTCCACACGACCTCCGGCCCGCAGATCGAAAAAGCCGGCGACCTCGCTGGTATTTTGACGAACATCCAGAAGGGCGACATTTTGTTCATCGATGAAATCCACCGCCTGCATCCGGCCATCGAGGAGTATCTCTATCCGGCGATGGAGGATTTCAGGCTGGATATCATCATCGACTCCGGCCCGTCTGCGCGGTCGATCCAGATCAATTTGCCCAAATTCACCCTCGTCGGCGCGACCACCCGCTCCGGCATGCTCACCGCGCCGTTGCGCTCGCGCTTCGGGCTTGCCAACCGGCTCGATTACTACACCCACGACGAGCTTGCGCAAATCATCGAGCGCTCGGCGGGCTTGCTGGACGTGCCGATCGAGCGCGACGGCGCGCTGGAAGTCGCCTCGCGTTCACGCGGTACGCCCCGGGTGGCCAACGCGCTGCTGCGCTGGGTCCGTGACTTTGCCCAAGTCCGCGGCGAAGGATTCATCGACGGGAAAATCGCCGACGCCGCGCTCGCCATGATCGAGATCGACTCGCAGGGCCTTGACGAAATGGACAAGCGCCTGCTCGAAGTGCTTATCTACAAATTCAACGGCGGCCCGGTCGGGCTCAACTCGCTCGCCGTCGCCGTGGGTGAGGACGCGGCGACCATCGAGGAGGTCCACGAGCCGTTTCTCATCATGCAGGGCTTCCTCATGCGGACCCCGCGCGGGCGCACCGCGATGCCCGCCGCTTACGCGAAAATCGGCGCGCCGATACCACCGTCCCGGCCGGACGATTCGCAGACGAGCTTGTTCTGAACGCCAAGCTCACCCTGCGCCCCGCGGATCTGAGAGAACCCCGCGAGTGCATTTCGCTGCTTGGCTGAAATCGGGACGGAGCGGGTAAAAATCCCTCCCAAAACACATAAGTCTCGCTTCCGGTTTGGCACGAAGCTTGCTTGCCCTCCCACCGAGCTCACGACGCGCCAACGCCCTTCATCATGCCCAATCTCAAAGATAAAATCGGATTTACTGACAACGGCCCTGCCATCGCTTCTCCCGCCGAGGAAAACCGCCTGCGCGAGTTCGTCAACCTGAAGCTCGCGGCGCGGGGTTATCCGATCGTGGGCGATGAGGCGGATTACCCGTTTCTCGATCTCGGACGCTCGCTGATCGCCAATTTCCAGGAAAAATCGCGGCTGCTCTCGGACTACCTTTGCCCGGCGGACGCGTCGATCGACGCCTTCCTGCGGGACTATCTCGGCGGTGAAATCGTGGCGGAGGTTTTCCCTGACGCGATGCATCTGCTGCCGGCCGCACCGCTGATCATGGAGCGCCACGGGATCGCCCGGATGCTTTCGCTGCCGCCGGATGAGGACGAGTTCAAGTCGTCGATCCTGAGTTCCTATCGGGTTCATCAGGGGGTTTGCCACAATCCGGCCAGCGACCGACGAACGACGGAGGGGGTTTTCCACGTGGCAGAGGGCGGCCTGCCGGTGCCTGCGGACAAGAAATCCGTACCGCAGGCGGTATTCGCGCGCTTGCTGAAAAACGCACTCACCCCGCCGCCGGACCTCATGACGCTGCCGTTCACCGGGACGAGCAGGGAACCGGCCAAGGTCTTCGTCTCGCTGCTGCTGCGGCCGGTCGTGGCGCCGGAAGTGCCGGGAGTCTCGCCGGAGAAATCCATGGAAACGCGCTTCTTCGCGCCGGGCAATCTGGTCAGCAACCTGGACTTCGTGGAGAGCATTTTCGGCAACGCCGGCGATCCGTTCCTCCCAGACAACGACGCCCGCCTCGATGCCGAGCATTGGTCCGGCCACACCGGTTGCGTGATCCTCGCGCCGCATCTCGTCTCGCTGAAGAAAAAGGACCTCGGTCTTCCTAACATCGCTGCCGCCACCGAGCGCCAGCAGCGCGAGGGCATGTGCTGGGCCTCGCCGGACGAGCTCTACAACGACGGCGGCGCGTTCAAGATCACCTGCCGCGACAAGCGCGGGATCATCGTCACCATCATCGCGGACAACTACTACGGCTACTGCAAGAAGGAGGTGAAAACGCAGCTCAGCTACGCCGCGAACCTCTTCGGCAACGCGGAGGAAGAGCACGCCGGCGGCGCGATCGCGTTCCCGAGCTTCGATCTGGGAGAGGACTTCTCGCTGAGCGACTACACGCGCCCGGTGGACCATAAGTTCTCAGGATTCACCAGCCGCTACGGGGAGATTTTCCACCTCCAGCCCGAGGGCTACGGCATCGACAAGCAGTTTTCCGACATCCTCTACGTGCCTGAGGACGTCCACATCGACCTGCACAGCCAGTCGGTGACATGGACTAACGAAAGCGGCGCGCAGAATATCCCGCTCCAGCCCGGCATCACCTACGTGCTGCCTTCCGGCTACAAGGTGGAGATGGTCAAGCCGACCGCCGGCCAGCGCTGGCGGCTGATAGGAACCACCGCGGAAGGGACATTCTGCCACAAGCCCTGCACCGTTTCTGGCGGCGGGAAATCGGAAATCTCCAAGTCCCTGTCCGATGCGATGATCACCGCCGCGGTGCTGGTCCATGACTTGAAAAAGGATCTCGATATCGCCTGGGGCATCATCAACTACGATTTCTCCAACCGTTACCAAAACCCCATCGAGCCCGGCAAACCCGGCCGTCCGCTGCTGAGCCACGAGCGCTCGCTGGGCTCCGTCATCCGCCTGCTCACGCCTAACCCCGCCTACACGGATGCATACAACCAGTGGCTCGGCACCTTCGGCCGCTCCGTGCGGGACCTCGTTTTCATCATCAAGCGCTTCCACAAACCCACCTGGGGCGAGGACTGGCGCAAGCGTTTCACCGTGGACCTGATCAACGGCGCGCCCGGCCGCCAGCTGATCTATCGGCGCCAGCGGTTGGTCACCCAATACCTCCGCGTCGGCTTCACCGAAGACGGCACCTGGCGCACCTTCAGCATCCGCAAGGACTTCGCCCCGGCGAAAAAGATCCAGACAGAGGACGACATCAGCGCCTCGATGGTCGTCCCGCGCGACGCGGTGGAAGGACTCCATCCGGACCTGAAGAACCCGTCCGTCAAGTTTGTCAAAAACTGCGAATACCGGCTGTTCCAGCGCCCTGACGACGCGATCGTCCGCGGCTACGACAAGCGGACGGAAGCGGATTTTAGCCAGGGCGGCCTGTTTTTCTCCAACTACGAGCCGATCTCCCGCCCGGACGCCGCGGCAATGGTGGAGGACGCCATCCGCTTCGAGCAGTTCACCTCGCCGCTGCGTAAAACGCTCACCGCCTTTGTGGACGGGGAGAAACCGTCCTACATCGTCAGTTCTCACTTGCCGCGGATCGTCGATGGCAAGCCGACGAAAAACCCGCGCTATCTCCAGAACCGCCCGGACCTCGAAGACCCGCGCTCGGTCTATCTGGCCCAGCTCGGCGCCCGCTTCTACCGCCGCCTGCCGCTAGACGCGCCGGTGCTCAAGCCGGTGAACTCGGTGCTCGCCGGCCGCCGCAACAATCCGCCGGACGAGGCGGCCGGCATCCGCGCGCTGGCCGTTTACAACCCGATCCACTATCAGGAACTGCCCGAGTTGTTCATGGATTTCATCGCCTCGCTCACCGGGAAAAGCCCGTCCACCACCGGCGCGGGCAGTGAGGGCGCGCTGACGAAAGGCCCGTTCAATGCGATCCTGCCTATCCATGACGTCAACGCCGCGCTGGTTTCCTTCCTCCTCACCCACTACCACGGCTTCACCAGCGCCGCCGGCCACATCGGCCGGAAATACCGCGTCGATCACGACATCAGCCTGCTCGTCCCTGAGGTCTGGTCGCGCATGTTCATTCCCGAGCGCGAACCTGACTATCTGATCAAAAACGGCTATCTGGAGAAAATCGAGAACTTCGAGCACGACGGGAAACTCATCGAGGCGAGCCGCCTCGGCTACCGCATCACCGAGAGTTTCGTGACGACCTTCTTCGGCCGGATCTTCTCCGCGGCGGACACCGTTTTCACCGGCGACATGCTGCGGCCCGAGCTCCAGTCGATGGATGACTTCATCGACGGGCTCGACAACATCATCGAGACCCAGCGCCGCGTCGCGCTCAACTACTTCCAAGACGGCAGCATCGACGCCGCCTGCCCGCCGCTCAAGGCGCTGCTCAACATCATGGCTTACGGCAACTACGAAGGGAAAACCATCACCGATCCTTCGATCCGCGCGCTGTTCACCCGCGAGTCGCTGATTTCCTCGGACTGGTATCAGGCGCGTCTCGACGCCAAGGCCGGCGTGGACCAGGCGCTGTGGAAACGCCACCTCGCCTATCTGGAAGGCTTCATCACCAAGCCGAACTATCAGAGCGAGCTCAAGCGCCTGAAGATCGAGGACCGCATCGCCAAGGCGGAGGCCACGCTCGCTCACGTGGGCTCGCCGGCTTACCGGGAGAGCCTCCTCGGCATGATCGGCGCGGACCCGGCGCTGGTTTGAGAATGGGACTTATGGCACGTCACCGCTGTGTTCGTCGAAGTCCATCTCGCGGACGCGCTTGCGGTCGCGCTCTAGCTCGACGTGCTTGCGGAGCAGCTCGCGGACCTGCTCGCCGCCGTGGATGGCTGGGATGACGAGATGGGGCAGGGTGCGGTCGGACGTTTCCATCACGATGGACGCGAGGCCGGTGAGGCGCATCCACCACGAGCGGACCATCTGCGAGTCCTTGACCCGATAGAGTTCGATTTCGTCGATCTTTTGGTTGATCACGCCGCGTGTGAGGCGCAACCGCTCGCTGGTGAGTTCGAACACCTGCGTGCGGACGACCAAGTATCGCCAGACAATGTGAGAAACAGGCAGAACAAGAGCGATCGCGGCGGGCGGGAAAAACAAGCTACCGGCAAGGATGCCCGCGGCGGCGAGCAGGGCGGCAGCGAATGGCCCGAGATTGAGCCACTGGGAGGAGCTGCCTTTCCAAAGCGTATTTTCGTCAGTCATGGCGCAGATCATGGTTCCACTCCCCCGCCCCCGGCAAGGGGAGAATGAAAACGGAATTCAGGCCAGGCCTAGAAACCCGCGGGCGGCCGAGCGGATCTGCGCTGCTTCCTCTTCGCTGTAATCCCGCTTTCCGTCATAGGCCCAGACGGTGCCGGGCCACGCGGGATCGTCCGATGAGCGGCCGACGATGTGAATGTGCATCTGCCGGACCTGGTTGCCGATGCAGGCGACGTTGAGTTTTTCCGGATGGAAATAACTGGCGACGAATTCCGAGACGCGGCGCATGGCGAGCATCACCTCCTCGTATTGGCCGGGCGGAAGCTGGTGCAGGTCCTCGATGCCCTCGACCTCGGGGACGAGTAGCAGCCAGGGAAAGAGCGCGTTGTTTTTCAAGAGCAGGCGGCAGCCGCCGAGCCGCCCGATTTCAAAGCCGCCGGAAGCGAGACGCGGATGGATTTCAAATGCCATGCCCGAAGGAAGACAGAAGCGCGCGGCTCTGTCACCCTTGCAGTGACCGGCCAACCCGCTATAACCCGGCGGGATGAATCTCCGCCGCCTTTACCCGTTGAATGGATTTCCGCAGCAGCGACAGTTGTGGTCGTGGATCTCGTTCGACGTGGCGAACCAGTCGTTCACGCTCATCATCAACACGCTGCTATTCTCGATCTTTTTCTCGCAGGTGGTCGTCCGGAACGACGCCATCGACGACCGCGTGTGGGCGCTGACCTACGGCGGCAGCATGTTGCTCACCGCCATCCTGTCACCATTGGCCGGAGCGGCGGCGGACGGGCGCTGTTGGAAAAAGCGCTTCCTCGTCGGCTCCGGCCTGATGTGCGGGGTTTTCACCTGCGGGCTTGGCTTCATCCAGCCGGGACAAATCTGGCTGGCGGTCCTGCTCTACGTCCCGGCGAACTTCGCGTTCTCGATCGGTGAGAATTTCCTCGCGAGCTTCCTGCCGGGTCTGGCGAAACAAAGCGAAGTCGGGCGGGTGAGTGGTTTTTCCTGGGCCTGCGCCTATGCCGCCGCGCTGCTGTTACTGATCCTGACCGCCGGGGCGATGGTCGTGCTCAAGCTGGAGTCCGCCGACACGTGGCGGCCGTTTTTCGTCTTCGCCGGGCTGTGGTTCCTCGCCTTCACGATTCCGACGATGCTGTGGCTGCACGAGCCGCAAGTGCCGCGCGTCATCCATCCGGGAAGGAATTTACTCACCGCCGGATTCGTGCGTCTGGCGGAAACGGTCCGGGAAACCGCGCGCTACCGCGATCTCGCGCTGCTGCTAATCGCGTCTCTATTCTACGGCACGGGCATGAGCGTGGTGGTGTTCTTCGCGAGCAAGCTGGCGGTGGAATACGGCTTCCAACAGGTCGATCTGGTGGTCTTCGTGGCGGTGATTACGGTCTCCGGAATCATCGGCACGATCATCCCCACGCTCTATCAGGACAAGCTCGGCCACCGGCGCTCGGTGCTGGTCTTTCTCATGATCTGGCTGGCGACGGCGCTGGGCTTCGCCTTTTACGCCTACCTTTACGACTCCCACGCGCGGAGCGGCGCGGTCGGCGGCTATCCGACCTGGCCGCTGTGGGTGATCGGGAATTTACTCGGCTTCGGGCTCGGCTCGCTGGGTTCCGCCAACCGCGCGTTCGTCAGCTACCTCGCCCCGCCTAACCGCGAGGCCGAGGTTTTCGGGATCTGGGGACTGATGTGGAAATTGTCGGCCATCACCACCTTTCCCTTCGCCTGGGTGAAGGACACCATGGGAACCGCCCCGGCGCTACTGGTGCTCGCCGGCTTCATTTTTGCCGGGCTGGTCCTGACGCTGATGATCGACGAGCGCCGCGGCTTGGCGGCGCGGGAAAAATAGTTCCGGGTGTTTTCCAAGAAACAAGGCGGCGGCTCCTTGTCGATCTACCTGATCCTCCACCTCTTCCTGCTCGCCGGCGGCGTGATCTGGGTGTTCCTGGTCATTTCCATTCCCAACGAGGAACCGAAGGTGGATTTCACCACCCGCTCCGGCGACTCCTCCGCATCCGCGCTGCGGGAGACCTGGCAACGCGCGCAAATGATCCGGCCGAACCTCTCCCGGATCAACGCCCGCGGGCGCGCCGGGCTCGTGAGTTGCCTTGCAGAAGCGCGGGTTCCGGTCAACGCTGCGGCATGAATCGTGACGATCTGCCGCTGGACCGGCAATTGCGCCAGGAAATCCTCTTCGCTCGCGAACGGGTGTATCGCTTCGGCAAACCGACGCCGCTGGAGCGCCTCGAACTACCCGGGCCCGGACCGGAAATCTGGGTGAAGCGCGAGGATCTATCCGCCGTGAAATCCTACAAATGGCGCGGCGCGTGCAACCGGATGGCGATGCTCACTCCGGCGGAAGCCGCGCGCGGAGTGGTGACCGCCTCGGCCGGAAACCACGCGCAGGGAGTCGCTCTCGCCGCCCGCACACTCGGCATCCAAGCGCGGATCTACATGCCGCGCTCGACGCCGAAGGTGAAACAAAACGCCGTGCGTCATCATGGCGGCGGGTTCGTGGAAATTCATCTGGCAGGCGACAGTTACGACGAGGCCGTTTCGGCCGCACGCGCGGATGAAGCTGCCAGCGGCGCGGTTTATGTGCACGCCTATGACGACATCAAGGTGATGGCCGGCCAGGGCACGCTGGCGGACGAGGTGGTGCTGTCAGGACATGGCCCGTTCGATGCCGCCTACCTGCAAATCGGCGGCGGCGGGCTGGCAGCCGGCGTTTCCACCTGGCTGACGACTTACTGGCCGGGCATCGAGATCGTCGGCGTGGAGGGCATGGGGCAGGCGTCGATGAAGGCCGCGCTCGCCGCGGGCCAGCCGGTGGCGCTCGATGACGTGGATTTGTTCTGCGACGGCACGGCGGTTAGGAAAGCGGGCGAGCTGCCGTTTCAAATCTGCCAGCACACGCTGTCGCGGATCGAAACGGTGACGAACGCCGAGGTCAGCGACGCCATCCGCACGCTGTGGGAAGGCCTGCGCTGCATTTCCGAGCCGTCCGGCGCGATGGGGCTGGCGGCGGTTTTAAAAAACCGCGAGGCGCTCGCTGGCAAGCGCGTTCTGGTCGTGCTCTGCGGGGCGAACATCGATTTCCTCCAGCTCGGACTCATCGCGCAATCGGTCGGAATGGGCAACAAGACCAG
This sequence comes from Akkermansia muciniphila, assembly GCA_945879075.1. GTDB lineage: Bacteria > Verrucomicrobiota > Verrucomicrobiia > Verrucomicrobiales > Akkermansiaceae > Luteolibacter > Luteolibacter muciniphilus_C. The sequence continues at coordinate 13,954 of CAMCUY010000015.1, forward strand.
CCGCACCCTGCGCATCCGCATCCCGGAGCGCGCGGGAACGATGCTGGAGCTGCTAGACACCTGCTTCGAGGGCCTCGACATCGCGGATTTCCAATACGGCAAGACCGACGCGCTCGAAGCATGGCCGGCCTTCACCATCCACGCGGACGATCCGGCGGCGCTCGACGCCCTGCCGGCGAAACTCGACGCTAACGGGTTCGCCTGGGAGGACCTCACCGGCGCGGTGGACATCACCTTCCGGGCAATCCCGCTGCGCGGCGACCTGTTGAAAAACACGGCCTTCCTGCGGCTGGATTTCTACGAGCGGCCGGGCGCACTGCACGATTTCCTCGACCGGCGTATCCGCGGCAACGCGAGTCTGTGTTATTTCAACTACCGTCAGTCCGGCGAGCGCATCGGCCGCGCCTTGATCGGCCTCGACTTCCCTTCCACTTACGAGCGGGACGCCTTGCTGATGACCATCCCGCGCCATGGCGAAGGCTACCGGCTCTGCGAGGCAGTCGACGAGGCGACGCGACAAAGGCTCGTGGGACGGCATTGATGCACGCCAATCGCTTGTGAAACTTTTCACAAAGCACGCTTGCCCGGTCCGCCCCGGATGGACATATTCCCGCCCGAACACCGCCAGGCTCTTCTTGCACAAGCGTCCGGCGCTCTTATTTAGCCATGAGCGACACACCTTCGGCGACCGCGGAATTGAAATTACCCAAAGACCTGGCCGCTGAAAAAGGCCTGGTCAACGTCCAGATTGACGGAGTTTGGCACCAATTTCCCAAAGGCACACGGATGATCGAGGCTTGCCGCCAGGCGCAAGTCATCGTCCCCCACTACTGTTACCACCCGAAGCTCAGCTCACCGGGAAATTGCCGGATGTGCCTCGTGCAAATGGGCATGCCGCCCCGCCCCGCCCCCGGCCAGGAGCCGCAGCGCGACGAGAACGGCTACGAGCCGATCGGCTGGATCCCCCGCCCCGTCATTGCCTGCGCCAACACCATCGGCGAAAACATGGGCATCCGCACCACCGGCGAGCTTGTCGAAAAGTGCCGCGAGGGCGTCATGGAATTCCTCCTCATCAATCACCCGCTCGACTGCCCGATTTGCGACCAAGCCGGCGAATGCCGCCTCCAGGAACAATCCGTCCAGCACGGCCGCGGCGTCTCGCGCTTCGTCGACATGAAGGTGAAAAAGCCGAAAAACGTCGAGATCGGCCCGCGCATCCGCCTCGACGACGAGCGCTGCATCATGTGCAGCCGCTGCATCCGCTTCATGGACGAAGTCGCCGGCGACCCGGTGCTCGGCTTCACCCAGCGCGGCACCCACACCACCCTCACCGTCCACCCGGACCGCCTGCTCGACTCGAACTACTCGCTCAACACCGCCGATATCTGCCCAGTCGGAGCACTGACATCCAACGACTTCCGCTTCCAAATGCGCGTTTGGTTCCTCAAGGAAACCCCGAGCATCGACGTGAATTGCGGCACCGGCACCAACATCACGATCTGGACCCGGGAAAACAAAATCCACCGCATCACCCCGCGCCTCAACGACGAGGTGAACTCCGCCTGGATGCCCGATTCCCACCGCCTGAATTTCCACCATATCAACAGCGAGGCCCGCCTCACCGAGCCGCTCGAAAAGGGCACAGGCATCTTGCCTGTTTCTTCTGTTCCATCGTTTTACTCCACCACCTGGCCCTCCGCCATCACCTCCGCCGCCTCAAGAATCAAGTCCATCCCCGCCGCCCAAACCGCCATCATCGCCTCCGGCCGCATGACCAACGAGGAACTCTTCCTCGCCCGCGCGCTCGCTGCGGAAATCGGCACCAGCCAGCTCTCGCTCGTGCCCCGTTTCGGCGAGGCCGACGCCCTGCTCATCGCCGCCGACCGCAACCCGAACACCACCGGCGCCAAGCTCATTCTCGGAAACGAAGACCCCTTCGCCAATCTTAGCTCCATCCGCGACGGCGTCCGCAACGGCTCGATCAAATCCCTCATCGTCTTCGGCGAAGACCTCATCACCGACGCCGGCTTCACCGCCGAAGACCTCGGAAAACTCGATTTCCTCCTTCAAACCAGCGTGCTCGCCAACCCCACCGCCGAGCAAGCGCACCTCGTCCTGCCCTCCGCCGCCTTCGCCGAAAAGCGCGGCTCCATGGTCAATCTCACCGGCCGCCTCCAACGCCTCAACCGCGCCGTCGAGCCCCAAAGCCAAGCGCACGACGATTGGGAAATCCTCCGCGACCTGCTTCTGGCCATCTCCAGCGACACCAACCAGATCCACCACATCGAGGACGTCTTCAAAGTGCTCGCGGAAAACGTCGCCGCCTTCAACGGCCTCACACTTTCAAAAATCGGCCATCAAGGCACGCCAATCGCTGACACCGGCTATCAGATCCCGCTCCTCGCCAACGAGCGCGCCCGCAAGGCGGCGGGACTGATTAACGGCTAATTTAACTTCTAACTTTTAACCAGCTCCCCATGCCGGAACTCATTTTTCAAATCGCCATCATCGTCGCGAAGATCGTCTTACTCACCTTCATGGTGGTCCTGCCGCTGGTGCCACTCTCCGTTTACTTCGAGCGGCGCTTCTCCGCCGTCATCCAGGACCGCGTCGGTCCTAACCGCGTCGGCATCCCGCTGACCTTGTTCGGATTCAAAAAGGACTTCCACCTCTTCGGCCTGGTCCAACCGATCGCCGACGGTTTGAAACTTTTCCTGAAGGAGGACTTTACTCCCGCCCACGTCCGCAAGGCGTTCTACTGGATGGCACCAGCGCTCACTGTCGTACCAGCGCTCATCACCGTTTGCGTCGTCCCCTTCGGCTCGCCGATCAGTATCTTCGGCCATACCGAAAAACTCGTCATCGCGGACCTCGACATCGGACCTCTGTTCGTCTTTTCCGTCGCTTCCCTGTCTGTCTATGGCATCACCCTCGCCGGTTGGTCTTCCAATTCAAAATTCCCCTTCATTGGCGGCGTGCGCTCCACCGCACAGATGATCTCCTATGAAATCGCCCTCGGTCTTTCGATCATCCCGGTGCTGATGTATTACGGCGACCTCAACCTCAGCACCATCGTCCAACAGCAAGCCGACCACGGCTGGCTGCTGCTCCCGCTCTGGGGGCACGACGCGGACCACACCTTCATCAGCAAACTGCTCTTCTGGTTCCCCGCCGCCATTGCTTTCCTGATCTTCACCATCTCCATCTTCGCGGAAACCAACCGTATGCCCTTCGATCTTCCCGAGTGCGAAACCGAACTCGTTGGCGGCTATCACACCGAATATTCGTCGATGAAATTCGCGATGTTCTTCATGGGCGAATATGCCGCGATGGTCATCGGCTCGGCGCTCATCATCACCCTCTTTCTCGGCGGCTGGTCGATCGGCTTCGGCCTCGACGCAATGGTCGCCAAGCTCCACATCGGCGACTTCTATTTCGGCGGACTCGTCCACCTCGGTTGCTTCATGACCAAGCTCATCGGCTTCATCCTCTTCTTCATCCTCGTCCGCTGGACCGTGCCGCGGTTCCGTTATGACCAGCTCATGAAACTCGGCTGGGTCGTGTTCTTCGAAGCCGCGCTCATCAACGTCTTCCTCGCCGCGCTCATCGTCGCCGCACCCCAGCTCGAAAAAACCATCATCGGCGTCGGTGCCGTCCTGCTCGTCATTGTCACCGCAGCGGTGATCTGGGTCGCCAAGGTTTCCGAGGAGACCCCGAAAGTTCTCCGTGCCTGATCCGCAACTTCGCACATCTTCTTCTCATGGCCGTCATTAAACTCCAGCGCCCGAAACTCAATTTCGGCGAGAAAATCTACTTCGGAGCCCTCCTCAAGGGGTTCTTCCTCACCATGACCCACGCGGTGAAAACACTGCGCGGCAAATCCGTCGGAGCCGCAGAACTCGCTTCCTCCGGCCTCGGCGTGACCATGCAGTTCCCCGAACAACGCTGGGACGAGCATCTGCCCGAATACTACCGCGGCGCGCCCACCCTCGTCACCGACGAACAAGGCCGCGAACGCTGCGTTTCCTGCCAACTCTGCGAATTCATCTGCCCGCCCAAGGCGATCAAGATCAAGCCAAGCGAAATCCCGTCGGACGATCCGTGGGCCAAGGTGGAAAAGCGCCCGCTGGAATTCGACATCGACATGATCCGCTGCATCTATTGCGGCATGTGCGAGGAAGTCTGCCCCGAGCAGGCCATCTATCTGCGCAAGGACTACCTCATCACCGGCCTCAAGCGCGCCGACATGGTTCACGACAAAAAGAAGCTCTACGAAATCGGCGGCACCCGCGTCGGCCTCGTCAACAAGTGGAACGAACTGAAGTAACCTTCTCTCTAATCATCCAATGCCTTCTTATCTTTTCTGGCTCTTTTCCACCGTGATGCTCATCGGCGGGGTCTCCGTGATCGCCTTCCGCAATCCGGTTTCCAGCGCGCTCTCGGTCGTCACCTGCTTCGTCGGCCTCGCCGGTCTGTTCATCGGCCTCAGCGCCTTCTTTGTCGGCGTCATCCAAATCCTCGTCTATACCGGCGCGGTGATGGTGTTGTTCCTCTTCATCATCATGCTGCTCGACCTCAAGGATGAGGAAAAAGTCGCCAAGCCCCTGCTCCCCATCGCCGCCGGTATCGGACTTGTCGCAGCCTTCACCGTGCAACTCATCGGGGTGCTCTCCCGCACGCCCAACGTGATCGCCCCGGTCATCGACAAGGACCGCCTGGCCGCCGCCGCCAGCGGCTTTCCCGCCACCAGCAAGATCGCCATCTCCCTCGGCCAGGGAAAGCTCCCCGACGTCCACCTCATCGGCCAAACGCTTTTCACCGACTTCAATCTCCCGCTCCAGATCCTCGGCGTCCTGCTGCTCGTCGCCACCATCGGCGTCGTCGTCCTCTCCAAGCGTCAGGCGGACTAACCATTATTTCTCATGGCTACTTTAAACGACTACCTGCTCGTCTCCGGACTCCTTTTCGCCATCGGCCTCGCGGGCGTGGTGCTGCGCCGGAACATCATCATCGTCTTCATGTGCCTCGAGCTCATGCTCAGCGCGGCAAACCTCACGCTGGTCGCGTTTTCCCGCTTCCACGTCTCGTCCAACGGCCTACCCGACTACAACGGCCAGATGCTCGTCTTCTTCGTCATCACCGTCGCCGCCGCGGAAGTCGCCGTCGGCCTCGCGATTATCGTCGCCCTCTACCGCGCCCGCCAGACCATCCACACGGATGAGCTGACCAGCTTGAAAGGCTGATTCAGATTTTTTAACCACTGATTACACAGATTTACTGATTGAAGAATCCAAGCTCTTCCCGCCACATCTTTCCAATCCCTCTTCCTCTTAAAATCAGTAAATCAGTGAAATCAGTGGTCAATTTCTTCTCTTAACCCACATCCCATGTCCTTCGACGCCACCCGATACCCCCACGCAGACCTCACCGAGAAAATCATCGGTGCGGCAATGGCGGTACATCGCGCACTCGGTCCAGGACTCGATGAGAAGATTTATGAAAACGCACTCGGTATAGAACTCACCGCGCAGTCTCTCTCATTCACCCAACAGCAACAGTTTCCCGTCTTTTATAGAGAACAGAGTGTGGGAAAACTCATCACCGATTTGATCGTCGGAGACAGAGTCATCATTGAAACCAAAGTCGCGACCGCCATCTGCGATATCCACATCGCCCAAACCCTGAGCTACCTCAGTATTTCCGGACTTCAGGTCGGCTTGATCCTGAATTTCAAGACCGCCTCTCTCACCTTCAAACGGGTCGCCAACATCTATCTTAAAAATCAGTAAATCAGTGAAATCAGTGGTCAAACTCTTCTCTTCACTTCCCATCTCATGAATCTCGCCTGGATCCTCCTCTTCCTCCCGCTCGTCGTAGCCGCGGCGAACCAACTCGTCCTGAAAAAAACCGGACTTGCGCCGATCATCTCGGTGGCCTCCGCGCTGGCCACCTTCGTGATCGCCGTGCTGTTGCTGGGAATAAATGAAACCGCCTATTTCGCCTGGGCGACGATCGGGGACTTCTCCATCAACATCGGCATCAAACTCGACCAGCTTTCAACCGGCATGATGATCGTCGTCACCGGCGTCGGCCTGCTGGTGCATGTTTTCTCGCTAGCCTACATGAAGGACGACGCCGCCAAGGCCCGCTACTTCACCGGCTTGTCGCTTTTCATGTTCTCGATGACCGGCATCGTGCTAGCGGACAACTTCATCATGACCTTTATCTTCTGGGAGTTGGTCGGACTGAGTTCCTATCTGCTCATCGGCCACTGGTATCAAAAGGACTCCGCCGCAGACGCAGCAAAGAAGGCGTTCCTTTGCAACCGCATCGGCGACTTCGGCTTCATGGTCGGCATCCTCATGCTGTGGGGCATCACCGGTCACCTCGCGTTCGACCAAATGAAGGACGGCCTCGAACTTTTCCAAAAGGCCAATCCCGCGATCTTCGGCGGCGTGCTCTCCGCCGCCGTGCTCTGCATCTTCTGCGGTGCTGTTGGAAAATCCGCCCAGCTTCCGCTCCACGTCTGGCTGCCCGACGCGATGGAAGGCCCGACGCCCGTTTCCGCGCTGATCCACGCCGCCACCATGGTCGCCGCCGGCGTTTACATGCTGTTCCGCCTGCAATTCACGCTCGGCTTCGAAGTCTTCGAAGGCCTGCAAGCCAGCGCCGTCATCGCGTGGACCGGCGGCATCACCGCCCTCGTCGCCGCGCTAATGGCCACTCAACAGGACGACATCAAGCGCGTGCTCGCGTACTCCACTCTCTCCCAACTCGGCTACATGGTCATGGCCGTCGGCCTCGTGTCCGGCGAGGCGGGAATGTTCCACCTCTTCACCCACGCCTGGTTCAAGGCCCTCCTCTTCCTCGGCTCCGGCGCGGTCATCTTCGCCTGCCATCACGAGCAGGACATCTGGAAAATGGGCGGCCTGCTCAAGAAAATGCCGATCACCGGATTCACCTTCCTCATCGGATTCGCCGCGCTCATCGCCGTTCCCTTCACCTCGGGATTCTTCTCCAAGGAACAAATCCTTGAAGCCGCCCACGAAAAGGAACCCATCCTTTTCTGGATCGCTGCCGCCGTCGCGGTGCTCACCCCGTTTTACATGACCCGCCTCTACGTCGTCGCATTCCTCGGAAAAAACCGTTCCGAAAACGCCTCGCACGCCCATGAGGTCGGCCCGCTGATGTCCGGTCCACTCGTGCTTCTCGCCACCCTCGGCGTGATCGCCGGCTTCCCATTCATCGCTAGCAAATTCGCCCCAGCCTATCACCAGCCGGAGCATCTCATCCACCTCGGCTTCGTCACCTACGTCTCCATCGGCGCGCTGCTCACCGGGGTCATCGCCGGATTCGTGCTCTACGCCGGCAAGGAAAAAGACCCGGTCTCCATCCCGCTCCTCCAGAACCGCTTCTACATCGACGGCCTCTACGACAATTTCCTCGTCCGTTATTTCCAGGACGCCTTCGCCGCGATCATCGCCTTCTTCGACGAGTTCGTCATCAACGGCCTCATTGTCGGCGGCCTCAGCCGCGCCGCCGAATCCTTCGGCAATATTTTCCGCAAAGTCCAGTCCGGCAGCCTCCAAGGCTACGCATTCGCCTTCGGCCTCGGCGTGATCCTCGTCGTCTATTTCACCGCTTTCTGAAAACTGAAAACTAGCACCTAGCAAACTTTCAAAATGCTCGCACTCCTCGTCTTTCTTCCGATCGCCGCCTTCGTCGCGATCCTCTTCGGCGCGCCAGCCCGGCTCACCGCCATCGCCGCCTCCACGCTCAATCTCGCGCTCGGCATCTACGCCGCGTTCACCTGGCAGAATGACTGCTGGTCATTCTCCGTGCCCGTTCTTGAAAAGCCCGCGCTCAACCTCGCCTTCGGCTTCATCGACGGCATGAGCGTCATCATGGTGCTGCTTTCCGTGATCGTCACCCTCGCCGCCGTGCTCTCCGGCAAGGCTCCTGAAGGCAGGGAAAAACTCTACTACGGCTCATCGCTGCTCATCTCCGGTGGTGCGCTCGGTGCCTTCGCCGCGACCGACATGTTCTTCTTCTTCGCGTTCCACGAACTCGCCCTCATCCCCACTTTCCTGATGATCGGCATCCTGGGCCGGGGCGACCGTCGCGCTGCGGCTTGGAAAATCACCATCTATCTGGGCCTCGGCTCCATGGTCCTGCTCGCAGGCCTGGTCTGGCTCGCTAATCTCGCCGGCTCTTACGACATGGGCCGGATTCTAGCATGGGCTTCGCTAGGTGGTAAGCCAATGATCGATCCCGCCTCGCAGAAGGGCATCGCCGCGCTGCTCATCGTCGGCTTCGGCACGCTCGTTTCGCTCTTCCCGTTCCACTCGTGGGCCGCTCCGGCCTACGCCAGCGCGCCCGCTCCGGTCGCCATGTTGCATGCCGGCGTTTTGAAAAAATTCGGCCTCTATGGACTGCTCCGCCTCGCCATCCCGCTCGTCCCCGAGGGCCTGCAATTCTGGCTCACTCCCCTGCTCGTCCTGCTGCTCGGCAACATCCTGTGGGTCGGCTGGGTCACCATCTCCCAGAAGCGCCTCGACCTGATGTTAGGCAACTCCTCAGTCATGCACATGGGCTACATCTTCCTCGCCATCGCCGCGCTCATCGCCTTCCCGGAAAACCCGCTCGCCCGTTCCGCCGCCATCGTCCTGATGTTCGCCCACGGCATTTCCATCGCCCTGCTCTTCGGCCTCGCCGACCGCATCGAGCGCAACACCGGCTCACTCGACCTCCAGGACCTCGGCGGCCTCGCCAAATCCGCGCCCGGCCTCGCGTTCCTGTTTGGCATCGCCGCCATGGCCTCCATCGGACTTCCCGGCCTCGCCAACTTCTCCGGTGAAATCCTCGTCTTCCTCGCCGCCTTCAAGAGCTACAACGGCAGCACCGGCCTCGGTCCCGTCCAGATCGCCTGCATCTTCTCGATCTGGGGCGTGGTCATCTCCGCCGTTTACATGCTCCGCGCCTATCGGAACATCTTCCAGGGCCCGGCCGTGAAAGCCACCGAATCCGCCGCCGATCTCACTCTGGCGGACCGCATTCCGGCCACGCTGCTGGTTCTCGCGCTCTTCGCCGTCGGTCTCTATCCGAACCTTCTGCTCAATCTTCTGATACAAGTCCCATAGGACCTATAAGACCTATAAGACCTATTCTTCCCATCCCATGCCCGCCTACTATTTAGAAGCCCTCACCGTCACCCTCGGCATCGTCCTGCTCATGGCCGAGACCTTTTGCTCGTGCAAAAGCAAAGCCTGGGTCGGCCTCTCCGCCACCATCGGTCTGGTGGTCATCCTCGGGCTTACCTGCATTACCATCGGACCTGACGCGAAGCCAGACGCCGCCTGGGCCAAGTGGCCGCTGTGGAACTTCTACAACTTCGATTCCCTCGCGAAATTCTATAAAATCTTCGCTCTCGTCACTACCATCCTCGTCCTGCTGCTCGCCGTCGATTACCGGAAAATCCTCTCCCGCTTCACCGAAACTCCCGACTCCGAATCCGGCACCGGTGAATTCTACTGCCTCCCCGTCTTCGCCTGCGCCGGCATGATGTGGCTCGCCTCCGCCAAGGACCTCGCCGGAGCCTTCGTCGCCCTCGAACTCGTTACCGTCACCTTCTACATCCTCGTCGCCTACATGCGCCGCAACGTCGGCTCGCTCGAAGCCGGCGTGAAATACCTCATCCTCGGCGCACTCAGCACCGGCTTTCTGGTTTACGGCATCGCCTGGGTTTACGGTTCCACCGGCACCATGAGCCTCGCGGAAATGCCCGAGCGCCTGACTCACATCACCAACACCACCCCACTTCTCTTCGGCATCGCCCTCGTCATGGTCGGCCTCGGTTTCAAGATCGGCGCAGTCCCCATGCAAGTCTGGATTCCCGATGTCTATCAAGGCGCGCCCACTCCCGTCACCGCCTTCCTCTCCGTCGGCTCGAAAGCCGCCGGCTTCGTCCTCACCATCCGTTTCCTCGAGCCCTTCCTCGCCAGCGAACTCACCCGCGGCCCGGTCCTCACGCTGCTGCTCATCCTCGCCTGCGCCACCCTGCTGTTCGGAAATCTCGCCGCCATCCCGCAGACCAACTTCAAACGCCTGCTCGCATACTCCTCCATCGCGCACGCCGGATTCCTCCTCCTCGCCCTCGCCGCCTGGAAGCCGGAAACCGCCGTTTCCGAAGGTTCCGTCAAGGTCGTCTCCTTCTACCTCGCCACCTATCTGCTCATGACGCTCGGCGTCTTCTTCGCGCTCGCCCAAGTCCGCATTCAGCGCGACGGCGAAATGATCAACGATTTCAACGGCCTCGGAAAATCCAACCCTCAACTCGCCCTCGCTCTAACCGTCTTGCTCGCCGCCCTCGCTGGCGTGCCGCTCACCGCCGGATTCCTCGGCAAGTTCCTCGTCTTCTCGCTCGCCGTCGAAGCCAAACTCTGGTGGGGCGTCGGCATCGCCCTCATCGCCGCAGCCGCCGGGTTCTACTACTACTTCAAGGTCATCCGCGCCATGTGGTGGAGCGACGCCGCCGATGCTAACGCCATCGTCCTCCCTTGCATCAGCAAGCTCTGCATCGCCATGCTCACCATCGCCACGCTCGTCCTCGGCTTCTGGCCGCAGCCGATCTGGGCGCTGCTGAAATAACGGATTTTGGCTGTCTCAGCCTCGCGCCCAAAAAAGAAGCGGTCCGACTGATCATCCTCAAGGAAAACCCATTAACCTTGAAGCATCTCAGTCGAACCGCTTTGTCTTGCGACAATTTTTTAAGAATGGCCCGACTCTGCATCCCTTGGGAAAACCCATTAACCCGTGAGAAGCTGAATCGAACCGCTCTGTCTTGCGACAGTGCGATTATAAGCACCCGCCGTGCCAAGTGTCTTGTCGAAAACTTCAAAAACAGCTGCCGATTTCGTCACATTACCGGTATTGACTAACCGGACTTCGCCCGCGAGTCGCGGCGGTAGGTGGCGGGTGGCACGCCGACGGATTCGCGGAAATTCACCGTCAGCCGCTCGTTGCTCTGGAAGCCGCAGCGCTCGGCGATGAGCCCCACCGAGAGATCGGTGGTGGTCAACAGCGATTTCGCCCGCTCCACCCGCTCGTGCTGGATCATTGCATGTGGCGAACGGCCGAGCGATTCCTGGAAGCGCCGCTCCAACACCCGCCGCGACACCCCGACCTGCGCCGCCCATTCCTCCACCGAGGCGATCGTGGAAATCTGTGCAACGAGATATTGCATCGCGCGCCGCACCACCAAATCGCCGACCGCCTCATAAGAACTCGATCCGCGGGCGACAATTTCCAGCGGCTTCACGAGGACCGGCGAATCCGGCGTCTTTCCCTCCCGGATCGCCTCGATCGTTTGCACGACCTCCGCCGCCAACCGCCGCCACGGTAGACGGATGCTCGACAAGGCCGGCCGCGCCATTTCACAGACGGTCTCGTCGTCGTTGGCGGAAATCACTCCCACGGCGAAGGGCACCTCCAGCCCCGCCTGCGCCGCCGCTTCCAGCACATGCCGCCCGGTCGGATCGTGCGCCGTGAAAATCCCCACCGGCATCGCCTGCCCCGCCAGCCAGCCGACCATGTCCTCGTCCGGGTCCCGCCAGTATTCGTCATACTGCCGCCAGTCGCGGAATTCCTCCCAGTAAACCGGCACCTCGCCGACCACCGAGCGGAAACCCTCCAGCCGCTGCTTGGCGTAGTGCGCGTCCCCCCGCCCGACGAACGCGAAATTCTTGTAACCCCGCGCCACCAGATGCTCCGCCGCCAGCCGGCCGATCGCCACATCGTCCACATCCACGCTGAAAACTCCCGCCACCGGCTCATCCGACGGCACGATCACCACCGGACAGCTCAACTTCGCCAACGCCTCCGTCAGACCCGGCAGCCACTCCGTCACGATCGCTCGCGGCCGCCATTCCCGCAGGCTGGCCAGCAGCAAATCCGGCTGCCTATAGAGGTCGATGATCCAGAAATCATAACCCATCGCGGCAAACGGCGCGAAGCCCGGAGTGAGGCGCCGCACGTTCACGGACGACAATACCACGGCGATCCGCTTGGAGCTTTCTGGATTCAAATGTCGCATTTCATCAAGAAGCTACCGGAATTTGCGGTAGCGGCAACCGCAGAGTTTCCCATAGCTTGGTCCCGATGTCGCCCATCGCGCCATCACTCAAAACAACCCCACACTACCGACTGACATGACTCAATTTCCCTGCGACGCCGTCACCTACGAAGGCCCCGGCTCGAAAAACCCGCTCTCTTTCAAACATTACAACGCCTCCCAGGTCGTCGAAGGCAAGACCATGGCCGAGTGGTTCCGCTTCGGCTGCGCCTATTGGCACACGATGCGCGGCACCGGGGCCGATCCGTTCGGCGCAGGCACCGCCGCCCACCCGTGGGATGACGGCAGCAATTCCGTGACTAACGCCCAGAACCGCGCCCGCGTGTTCTTCGACTTCATGGAAAAAGTCGGCCTCGACTACTACTGCTTCCATGACCGCGACGTCGCTCCGGAAATGGGCAATCTCGCCGCCTCCAACAAGGCGCTCGACGCCGTCGCCGACGTGCTCGAAGAAGAGCAAAAACGCACTGGCAAGAAACTGCTCTGGGGCACCGCCTGCCTTTTCGTCCACCCGCGCTATCAGCAAGGCGCCGCCACCAGCCCGAACGCCCAGGTTTACGCCTACGCCGCCGCCCAGGTGAAAAAAGCCATGGAAGTCACCCACCGTCTCGGCGGCGAGGGCTACACCTTCTGGGGTGGCCGCGAGGGCTACACCACCCTGCTCAACACCAACATGAAGCGCGAGCTCGACCACCTCGCCCGCTTCCTCCACATGGCCGTGGATTATAAAAAGGAAATCGGCTTCACCGGCCAGTTCTACATCGAGCCCAAGCCACAGGAGCCGACCACCCACCAATACGATTCGGACTCCGCCGCCTGCCTCAACTTCCTCCGCGAATACGACTTGCTGGAGCACTTCAAGCTCAACATCGAGACCAACCACGCCACCCTCGCCGGCCACACGATGGAGCACGAGCTCACCGTCGCCTACGAAGCTGGCGCGCTCGGCAGCATCGACGCGAACATGGGCACCCCCAACGTCGGCTGGGACACCGACCAGTTCCCGACCGATCTCTATCTGACCACCCACACGATGCTCGTCCTCATGAAAATGGGCGGCTTCAGCACCGGCGGACTCAACTTCGACGCCAAGCGCCGCCGCGAATCCTGGGAGCCCGTCGATCTTATCCACGCCCACATCGTCGGCATGGACGCCTTCGCTCGCGGCCTCAAAACCGCCGCCGCCGTGCGTGCGGATGGCCGTCTCGATCGCTTCATCAAGGAGCGTTATAACACCTTCGACAGCGGCATCGGAGCCGACGCCGAAGCAGGCAAGACCACCCTCGCCGATCTGGAGAAATACGCGCTCGCCAATCCCGAGCCCATGGTCGCCAGCGGCCGCCAGGAAATGCTCGAAGGACTCCTCAACGAATTCATCTAACCCACCTTCCCCCAATCCCCCCAACGAGCGCGGAGGCAGCTAAAGGCAACGTGGAATCCATTCCGCGAGGCCGGTAGTTGCCTTCGCGTTTTCGCGTCCGGGCCAGCCAGGGGCGCCGGGTCACGCCCCACCCCGCAGCCGCTGCTGGACCGCGTCGTCCTCGGCCTTCGAGACAAACTCCTCGTGCAGCGAGGCGAGCTCGGGCGTCACGGACGGCTCTTCCGCCTCCGTGTAGTCGATGTCGTCAAGCGCCGCCTGTGGATCGTCGCTGAGGCGGGCCCGCACCTCGTAGGCCTCGGCCACGGCGTCGCGGATTTCATTCTCCGCCGTGTCCAAGCCGTCTTGGAGCATGGCGAGTTCGGGATCCTCATCCACATACGGCGGAGCCATCGGCGAACGGGGATCGGAGCAAGCGGGACTGACCGGTTTGATCGCACTCATAGGTTGGCACCCTACGCGCGTTCCTGCCTTTTTGCAAATTCCGTCCACCACCCGCCTGCCTGCAAAAAAGCCAAATCATCAAATTCATTTCTCGCATTTGGAAATTCCGGCAGGCAAGATGCCCACCAATATGGCCACACCAAACTACGCATTCGAAAAGCGCCGCCGGGAGTTAGATAAAAAGGCGAAAAAGGAAGAGAAGCGCAAACACAAGCTGGAAGCCGCCGCCGCTCACGCTCCGGAGCATGACGGAGAGGCCTCCGAGCCCGCCGCCACAGAAGCGCCGTCCCCAGAAGCGCCGACGGCCTGAGCAGGCTGCAGCGCTCAGACGCCGGCGAGGCGAAAACCACCCGCCTTTGGATGACCACGATCGGCTGGACGGGCGGATCAAACTCCTTTCCGCCAGCCCTTGATTCTGCGACCGTGCTTGTCCATGAGCGCGTCCCTTCCATTTGGTTTCTGTCTTTGCCTCACCGCCGCGTTGGCGTCCTGCGGCCCCGCCGTCATTTCGTCCGGCGGGTCATCCTACGGTCGCGACATTTACGGCCACCGCCCGGGACCGAAGGGATTCAAGACCGTGATCATCGACGCCGGCCACGGCGGCAAGGACAACGGCGCAACCAGCCCCCACAGCGGCCAGCGGGAAAAAGACCTCGCTCTAGACACCGCCATGCGAATCCGCAAGGAGTTGAGCCGGGATTTTAAAGTCATCCTCATGCGCTCCGACGACAATTTCATCGACCTCGACGAGCGGGTGCTGCGGGCCAACCGATTTCCCAACGCCATACTGATCAGCATGCATTATAACAGCGGACCGTCCTCCTGCCGCGGCCCGGAAACCTACTACTGGCGGGTGGACAGCCACGGCCTTGCCAGCCGCCTGCAACAAGCAATGTGCCAGGCATCTCCCGCCGAAACCGGCAACCGCAGCCTGGTCCGCCGCCGCATGCGCCTCACCCGCAATCCGGAAATCCCCTGCGTCCTGCTGGAAGGCGGCTACCTGAGCAACACCGCCGAAAGCCGACAGATCAGCGGTGCCGCTTACCGCCAGAAGCTCGCCTCCGGGATTGCGGCCGCCATCCGCACGCAGGCCGCCATCGGCGACGCCGGCACCGGCCCCCTGCCCCGCCCGATCAACGCTCCGCCAAGCCGGCCGACGGATGCGCCGGAATGATTTTTTCCGCAAAATTCCCGAGATTTCCCGGTTGACACCCAGAAACCCGCTCCCTAGTTTGCCACCCCCTTCGCGCACGCCACGTGTCCGAGGCCATTTTTATACAAGCACATGAATACGTTTTCCGCCAAGCCGCATGAAGTCGAGCGCAAGTGGTATGTGATCGACGCCAAGGGCAAGATCCTCGGCCAAGTCGCTGTCGAGGCCGCACGCCTCCTCCGTGGCAAGCACAAGCCTATTTTCACCTCCCACGTTGACACCGGCGATTTCGTCGTCGTCATCAATGCCGACCAGGTTATCCTCACCGGCACCAAGGAGACTTCCAAGATCTATACCCGTTTCTCCGGCTACGTCGGCGGCCAGAAGGTAGAGACCCCGCGCATCGTCCGCGAGCGTCGTCCGATCCTGCTCGTCGAGCGCGCGGTCTGGGGCATGATCCCGAAGACCCGCCTCGGTCGCGCCCAATTCGGCAAGCTCAAGGTGTATGCCGGTGAGACCCACCCGCACGAAGCCCAAGCGCCCGTTGCCCACGCCGTCAAATAATCTAATTTTTCTCCCAAAATGACCGCCACCACTACTCAAAGCGCCACCGGCCGCCGCAAAACCGCCGTCGCCCGCGTCTGGATGACCGAAGGCACCGGCCAGATCATCATCAACGCCCGCAGCTTCGAAGAATATCTTCCGACCATCGAGCTTCAAAACGCCGTGCTTGCGCCATTCCTGGCCCTCTCGCTCTCCAACAAATTTGACCTCAACGTGGTGGTCAAAGGCGGCGGCAAGCAGTCCCAGGCGATCGCCATCCGCCACGCGGTTTCCCGCTCGCTGACCCTCGTGGACCCTGAAAACCGCAAGGTCATCAAGCCGCTCGGCTTCCTCACCCGTGACCCACGGATGAAGGAGCGGAAAAAGCCAGGACAACCGGGTGCCCGCGCGCGCTTCCAGTTCTCCAAGCGTTAATCTTTCCGGATTTCTCAAAACCGCACTCCTCACCGGGTGCGGTTTTTTTGTGCAACGTAGTCCAGGACTTCAGTCCGTTCTTTGGCGTTGATCGAAGAACGGACTGAAGTCCTGGACTACTTTTTAAACAATCTTCAACCTCGCCAAATCCTGCGTATCGATCAAACCCACCGGCTTCCCGTCCGCATCCAGCACCACGATGTCATCGATCCGGTTTTCCCCGATCGTCCTGAGAACCTCCACGGCGAGCGCGTCCGCGCGGACCGTGATCGGCCGGCGCGTCATGAGTCCCGCCACCGCTTTTTCTCCCAGAAGAGGATCGTTGCGAAAACTCCGCGCGAAATCGCCGTGAGTGAAAATCCCGGCCAACCCGCCGTCCGCGTCGAGAATCAGGCAGGCCCCGGCGCGGGCGCGGTTCATCGAGTCGAGTGCGGCGAAGACATTGCCGTCTTCCGGGATCGTCGGCAGCTCCGCATCCGCCCGCATGATGTCCGAAACCCTCGTGAGCAAGGCCTTCCCGAGCGACCCGCCGGGATGGAAGCGGGCGAAGTCCTCTTCGGTGAAGCCGCGCGATTCCAGCAACACCATCGCGAGCGCGTCGCCCATCACCAGCATCGCGGTGGACGAGGATGTCGGTGCTAGATTGAGCGGGCAGGCTTCCCTCTCGACGGAGGTGTCCAAGGTCGCCTCGCTGAAGTGCGAGAGCGTAGACGCGGAGTTGCCGGTGAGCGCAACGAGCTTGACGTCGAAGCGCTTGATAAAAGGCAGTAAATCCAACAACTCGCGCGTTTCGCCCGAGTAGGACAGCGCGAGGACGGCATCGCCGTCGGAAAGCAGGCCGAGGTCGCCGTGGAGGGCGTTTTGGGAATCCAGCACCACCGCGGTGGATCCCGTGGAGTTGAAAGTCGCGGCGATTTTATGCCCGATGTTGCCGGATTTCCCGACGCCGACGACGACGATTTTCCCGCGGTGCTCGAGCGTGTGCTGAAGAATCTTGACGGCCTCGATCAAGCCTTGGTCCAGACGGATCGACATCCGGCGAAGGCCGTCAATTTCAGTTTCAATCACGCTGCGGGCACGCGCCAAGTAGTCCATGCGCCATCACAACCCTGGATTCCCTTGCTTGGCAAGCGTTGTGGCGGCTTCACCAGCACACTGGATTGGTGTTTCATTTTAAGGCGTCGATGTCGCGGCGGAAAAAAGCGCCAGCCATGGTCTCCGGATACAGCCTTCGCACGCCGCTGGAGCGCAATCTGACGCGCCTGTTCGCCCTCGTCCCGAAGCCGCAGAAGTCCCCTCTCGCAGCTGAGCGGCAGAGTCGGCATTTGTCCGGGTGGCGTTCCATCCGGCGGGCGGCCACTCGCGGAATTGTTCGCCCCAATGGTGATGTGTCGTGAGATCCGGGCCGGAGAGTGAGGCGGACCCGAAAGTTCGACCATGGAGAGGCTAAACTAAGCTGGTGTGGCGGGGCGCAGAAAAGGAATAGGAGATCATGGATCAGGTAACTCAGTGGACCCCCGTTGCTGAATTATCCGAGGGGCTGGTAAGGGTTCCCGCTTCACCTGAGCTGCGAGAAGGGCAACCGCCCCCCGGCGGCGTCGACTCACTAAACGCAAAATTAATGCGATAAGTCAGCACGACGAATCCGGCCCCGCTCCTACCGACATCTTACAGAATCCTAACGAGCTTGAACTCATTGCCCTTTTATTGCGCGTTTTTGCCGCAATCGGGTGAAGTTCCACGCATAAGGGGCCAGCTTTCTAACTTTCAGCTATCTTTCTAAGATAGCTTATGTCAAGAGATTTAGATGGAGGCGGAGGAGGGAATCGAACCCTCGAATGACGGTTTTGCAAACCATTGCCTTACCACTTGGCTACTCCGCCATTCGCATGGCGCGGGGCGAGTGATTAGGGCCGATGGAACGGGGTGTCAATACTTGGATGTGAATTTGTCGGTAGGGCTGACAGAGCGATCAATGTCCGGAAAAATGGTCCCAGCCGCCGGTCAAGGATTCCCCCGCCCCGCTGGCGACGAGCTCGCCGATGCGGGTGAGCGGGAGCTCCGGGAAATCAGCCTGCCATCCGGCGAGCAACCCGGCGACGCGGACGGGTTCGATGGCGAGGAGCATTTCGAAATCCTCGCCGTCGCCCAAGGCCTGCGCTCGCGTGCTGCCCGGAGTGCGCGGGATTGCGGAATGATCGATCACAAATCCACAACCGGAAGCGGCCGCGAGGCGCGGGAGGTCTTGCGCCAGGCCATCGGAAATATCCATCATGGCCGTCGGCTTGTATTTGGATACCAACCAGTTTGTTTCAGAGAGGCGCGGGGTGAAATTGAGGTGCTTGCCTTGAAGCGAGCCGCCGAGCCTGCCGGTGACGAGGAGGGCGTCGCCGGGTTTCGCGGTGGAGCGGAGGACGACTTGCTCGCGGCGGACGCTGCCGGTGGCGGCGATGGAAATGACAGCGGCGGAACCCGACGGAATGCTGGAACTTTCCCCGCCGGCGAGGAAGCCGCCGAATTTTAGCAGGCAGTCGCCGATGCCGCGGTAAAGGTCTTCCGCCCACGCGACGTCGGTTTCCGGCGGGAGCGCGAGGGTGACGAGGAAGTATTCAGGACGCCCGCCCATGGCGGCGAAATCCGAGACCACGCGGGCGGCGGCTTTCCAACCGACGGCACGAGGCGGCGTGTCTGGCAGGAAATGAATGCGCTCGACGAGGGCGTCGGTTTTGAGAAGCAGCAGAGTGGGCGATTGCGGGTCGCGGTCGATCACCGCGCAATCGTCGCCCGGCCCGGCGGCGGGATTTGGGTCCCGCGGGACCAGCGCGACGAGACGCTCGATGAGGGCGTCCTCGCCGATGTCACGGAGCGTTTTCAAAGCGGAGCATCCAGCGGGAGGTTGTAGTAGCGGGCGATCATTTGGATGAGCACGGTCGCGCCGTTGAAGCAGAAATGCACGGCGACGGAAGCCCACAGCGAGCCGGTTTTTTCGTAAATGAAGACGAGCAGGCAGCCGAAAACGAACAGCGGTAGCAGCGCGGCGAGGCTCCCGTGAGCGGCGGCGAAGACGAGAGCCGAGCAAACACCGGCGGCCCACGGGCCTGCGAATTTTTTCGCGGCGGGGTAGAGATACCCGCGGAAAACGATTTCCTCACAAAGCGGGGCGGCGATGACGGCGGCGAACACCATCAGCCCGATGATGGTCGGATCGGTGGATGTTTGCAGAAGTTTGACGCTGTCCTGCACGGCTTCGACGCCGAGGGATTCGATCCATTCCATGAAGCCGGAGACTTGGAGTCCGCCGAAAAACATCCACATGGTGACCACGGCGCAGGGCGCGATCAGGAAGACCCAGCGCCATGCAGGCCATCGCAAGCCCAGCCATTCCACCGGCCGGACGCGGGGGATCACAAAAAACGTGACGATGCCAGCGCTGATGAACTGAAAGGCGATGGAGGCGGCCATCCCGCCGACATCCAGCGTCAACTTGGCCTCCTCGGAAGCTCTGACGGAAGCCATCACGAGGCCGAAAAACAGCACGAAAATGAAGCCGATTCCGAGCAAATCCAGCGGTTGGTAAAACCAGACGGGCACCCGTCCGCACGGGAGTTCGGGCGGCGATGCGGGAGGCTGATGCGGCGATCCCTCATCCGTTGGAAATGACTCGACCGGCGCGGCGGCGGGCAGGTTTGAATTTCCAAGCAGCTTACGCGCGGCGGCGGTGAGCGAAAAAATGCCGAGAGCCGTCATGAAAGTGGCGGTGATGGCGAATTCGGTGGGGTCGGGCATGTTGGAATGGCTTCGCTCGAACCCTGCGCCGGCGGACACAAACCCGCCAATGGAAAAATTCGAGGTTTTCCCCGGCCCTGACGGTTTGCAGATAATGAAGGTCAGCCAACACTTGCTAATTTCATGGTTTTGAAAGAGCTCGCGGGTCATTCAAAAATCCGCACCAGACACGATTCCGCCGGGAAATCCTTAGCGGGCCATTTTGCGGCAGGATACCAAGAGCCGTTCATTGCGCTACTGGCGTTCCACGACGGCTACGGCTTGGCGAGCGTGGCGGTTTTCGGATTTTCCTGCGCGCTGCTCCATGCCGGATCCGGCTCGCTGACCACGGTCATCGCCCTGCACGTACTTTATAATTCAGCCATCAAAATCCCCGAGTGGATCGTCTATCACGCACCGCTGGGCTGATCGGGCGACATTTCGTTTTAGCGATCCGCCTGGTTTCTCATGAAGTCCGCCACTTGAGCGAAAAACGGGTCGAGAAATCCGCGGGCTTCCGCAGGCACGCCGGTTTCCACCATCGCCGATGTCATGAGCGCCAACCAGCGGTCGCGCTCCGCGATGCCGATTTTGAAGGTGATGTGGCGCATCCGCAGCTTCGGATGGCCGCGGGTTTCCAGATAGCGGGTCGAGGCGCCGAGGCGAAACAGCAGGAATTCCGCCAGACGTTCTTCCGAGCCCTGCCAATCCGCCTCAGGATACATCGGCCCGATGAGCTCGTCCGTCCGCACCCGCTGATAGAATGCCGCCACCATCCGGCGGATGCCATTCTCACCACAAATTCCCATCACTTCGGCTTCGTTCATGCTGTAGACTGATCCCGGTTTATCGCCAGACGGGCAAGCTTCGTTTCGCCGAAAGGCGCAATCATTGTACTTGAAATCAAACCATTGCGAAGCATAAATTCCAGCGCGAAGCTTGCAAATTGCCACTTCTCCGCTCATGTCCGACACTCACGAACCTGCCGGCTTCATCGCTCCGGAACCCTCCGACCTTGCGCCGCTTTTTCCGGGGTATGAGATC
>CAMCUY010000016.1 GCA_945879075.1 Akkermansia muciniphila
AAAGCGGCGGAAGGTGGCTATTCCTATCGGTATGTCCCGTTGTTCAGCGCACGCCGCCCGCCGGAAGACCAGCCGAGACTCGCACCGCCGGCGCTTGAGCCGCTGCTTGGAACGGCTGCAAACGAATGGATCGATTTTTCAACCCTGCCTTACATGGACAAAGTGCGGGCGGCGTGGCTGCCGATCAAGGACGAGAAGGACCGGACCGTCGCCCGCTATGCCTACTGGGTCGAGGATTTGCAGGGCAGGCTCGACCCCGCGCTTGCCGGCAATCTCGGCGGACCGGATCTAACTCACGCGCGCGCCGCCCACCCGTTCCCCGCGCCCGGCCTCAATCCGGACCCCGAGTCGGATGCGGCGGCTCCTCTCAACCAGATCGGCCTTTTCGCCATCGAACCGGCCACCACTTCTGATAGCCAGGGAGCGCTTGGCAAGACATTGGTCGAAAACCGCCGGCTGCTGGTGTCGCCCGGCTCCACGCTCGCCGCCGCCGGAATCACTCCACCGCTGCTTCGTGACGGAGTCGGCCGTCTCGTCGATCCGAAAGCGCGGGCCGTCGAGGAAAGCCTGGCCGCCAATCTCCAGCCCTATTTCGAGCGCCCGCTCATTCCCTTTGCGCCCGGCATCGATCCCGCCGTCGCGGGTCGGCCGTGCAAGAATCTAAATGCCTTGTTAGCGATGAGTCCGGGCGCCGCCGTCGATGAAATGGCCGCGTTCGTCCGCGCCGCGCTGCCGGATTTCGACAAGCGCAAGGGCGGCTTTCCCGAGGACTATCTGAAAACCCTGGCAGCCAACGCGATCGACTACGCGGACGCGGATTCCAATCCGACCCTGAAGCCCGGCGAATGCCGCGGCCTGGATGCGTGTCCGTTGCTGAGCGAGATCGCCCTGCAGGTGAACTACGCGGGAATCTCCAATCAGCAGGATCGGAAAATCATGACCTTCCGTTTCAAGCTGTTCGCCGAGCTCTGCAATCCGACGAGCCAGCGGGTCGCGGGTGATGCGAGGCTCAGCTACGAGGTGGCGCTGCCGATGGACGGCATCGGGGCGGGGATTGGCGGCGAGCCGTTCGATTCGCCGGCCCTCCTCTCAGATCCGGCAATCGCGAGCCATGACCTCGCGCTCATCAGCGGACGCTACTGGACCCGCCAGGTCCGTGTGGAGCTCGAGCCGAATCAATACCGCTGTTATCTTTTCGCCGATGTTATCTATCAGATGGATGTGGGCGCCTCGTCGGATTTCATCCCGGATGAAACTCCTTTCAGTCTTAACGAAGCCCGGTCCGAGTCCGGTTTATCACTGATGTGGAACGGAAAAGTGTTGGAGCGGGCGGATGGCATCCTGCGTCAGGCCGGCTTGATCTACTCGAAGAAGAACGGCGTTATCACGGGCGGTTTCAAAACGGGAACCCCGAAAACCCTCACCAAGGCCGCCCTGCCAGGCCATGTTTACGACGACTATCCGACGATGTATTACAACATGGGAGATCCGCGGATGACCCATTACCTGCGGGCCGCGCCGCTCGACGAGAACGCCTATCCCGAGAATATCAGCCCGAACCGCCGGAACATCCGCCTTGAGATTTACGAGGATGACGTGGCGGCCAAACCCAAGGTTTACGCGCGCATGCTTCCCTCTGAGTGGCCGGATGGCGGGCACAACGCGGCCGTCGGCGCCTGGTCGCCGGGGGGCAGCGACAAGACGGAGATGACCGACTCGAAGTTCGATTTTCCGTATGACGCCCAAATGGCGCTGGCCGCGCCGCAGCCGATTTCCAACGGCGGTCGTTTTTACAGCGCCACCGAGCTCGGCCGGGTCTTCGATCCGGTCATGCACGCGCCGGCGTTTCCTAGCAGCGCTGAAACCGCCGAGCTCCGTAACAAGGGCAAAATGCCGTCCTCCCGCTCATCGTGGCCCGATGTTCGCGGCAATCAAGCCAGCCTGTTTTACGGCGGGGGGAACAGCCTGCGCATCGGCCGTCTGGAGCATCCGGATTTCGATTTGATCGCCATGCCCGGGCTTCATGCGGCGCGTTTGCTGGACCTTTTCCATGTCGGGCGTTCCCGCTCTGAAAATCCGGCTGAGCGCGAGGGGCCGGTGACGCGCGTCGAGGGCCATGTGAATCTCAACACCGCTTCCCGTGACGCGCTCCGCGCGATGGCGGCCGGCGCGCTTGTCATGGACCCGCTGTTAGCCCGGCGTTCGGGCGGCGACCACCTCGGCGCGCCAAGCATGGCGCCGCCCGTTTCCCCGCTCTCCCTCTCCGCTCCCACCGCGGCCAATGAAGCCGACCGCATCGCCGATGCGATCATTGACAGCCGGCCCTACCACAGCACCGCGGACCTTGCGCGTGCCGAAGGGCCGGACGGCGTGGCGGTTTTCGGGAACCGCGCGATGTATCCGGATGACACTAACATCGAATGGAGCGACGCTGCCGCCGAGGAAATCTTCGCCCGCGTGTATGAGGGCGGCACGGTGCGCTCGCGAAACTTCCGGGTGTGGATCGTGGCCCAGGCGCTCGCCCCGGGTGCTGCGGCGGAGGTACTCGCCGAGGTCCGGACCGTCCACACGCTGTTCGCGGACCCCGGCGAGCGCGCGGCTGACGGCTCCATCGTTCCCGGTAAATTCAAAACCACCCTCACCTCCTCCAATGAATTCTAGCAGTTTCCTTGTCATGGTCTTGTTGATGTGCCTGGCTCCATTACTACAAGGCCAAGATTCCAAACGCGGGCCGGTTGGTTTCGTCCGCATGCTCGATGCCGTGGCGATCGGGACGGGCCGGCTGGAGTTCACGCTCGATGGGAAGGCGGTGCGTTCCGCCGGCTATCAGCTGGGCAACGTCACCGGAGGCATCGCCCTGAAGCCTGCGGACTACAAAGTGGTTTTTCGCCGGGAAGGCGTGAAAGAGGGCGAAACCCGGGTGCAGGTGAAAGTCGGCGACACCATCATCCTCATTCCCTTCGCCGAGGAGATTCCCGCCACCGACCACCAGCCCGCCGGCTGGCAGATCCGGATTTTAAAATTGAAGCAACACGAGTCGGAAGACAAGCCGACGGCCTCCTTCGTCTCGGTTTCAAGAGAGCCCGAACTCAAGGTGGAGATCCGGCAGGCGGATGGGAAATGGGAACCGGTCTTCGTCAAGCGGCTCGGGATTGCGCGGGCGGAAATCCAACAATCGCGTGGCTACCTGTCCGTGCGCTGCAAGGGGCGGGACCTGTCGGCGGTTTCGGTGGGGGCTGCCGGGAATTTCGTTTCGGTTCTCTACGACGATGAAAACGGCGTGCTTCGGTCGAAGACCTTTCAGGATTACAAGTATCTCAGCGCGGAGTGAGGACGGGGCAAACGCGTGATTTTTGCTCACCCGCAGGGCGGAGACGCTGCTGAAGGGGGAATCACTGAGGCCCCGAAATCCGGCCATTCTTCGGTTTGGCTGCCTTCGTTTTTCATGAAGTCGGCCAGGACTTCTTCAGGCGTCATCTTTGCCCAGTAGGCGCTCGCCATCAAATGCCATGGATCGTTCGGGTCGTATTTCAACTCCAACGGCAACGGCTCTTCAGGATGATCCGAAGCTTGTGAATCCGAGCGGGTCATGGCGCTCATCACAAAAAGTTCGATTTACAGCAGCCTCCCCCGCAGCAGTTCGGTGACTTGCTTGGGGTTGGGCTTGGTGGCGGCGGACTTCATGACTTGGCCGGTTAGAAAATTGAGGAGCTTCTCGTTGCCGGCTTTGACGGCTTCGACTTCGGCCGGGTTGTTGGCGATGACTTGGTCGCAGAGGCCTTCGAGCTCGCCGGCTTCGGCGGGTTTGAAGCCGAGGCTGTCGGCGATGACGGCGGGGTCTTTCTCCGGGCTGTCGAAGAGCACGGTGAAGACCTCCTTGGCCTGATTCGCGGCGAGGGTGCCGTTTTCCATCAGAACGAGGAGCGCGCGGAGTTTTTCCGGGGCGACCGGGCATTCGCCGATGCCGAGGGCGCGCTCGTTGAGGGTGCCGAGCAGGTTGTTGATGATGAAGTTGGCGACTTTTTTGCCGGGGATGGCGGGGTCGGTGACAGCCTCGAAATAGGCGGCGAGGTGCTTGTCGGAGGAGAGGACGGAGGCGTCGTAGGCGGTGACGCCGAGTTGGTGCTCGAAGCGCGCGGCGAGCTCATGCGGCAGCTCGGGGACGAGCGGGCGGACTTTGGCTAACAACGGCGCGGTTTCGATGGGCAGGAGGTCCGGGCAGGAGAAGTAGCGGTAGTCGTGGGCGTCCTCCTTGGTGCGCATCATCTGGGTTTCCCCGCGGTCGTCGTCCCAGCGGCGGGTGGACTGGATTTGCGGGATGCCGCGGTTGAGCTCCTCGGTCTGGCGCATGATTTCGAAATGGATCGCGCGGCGGATCGCGGAGATGGAGTTGAGGTTCTTGAGCTCCACTTTCTGGCCGAGCGGGTCGGCGGCGTTCTTGCGCAGCGAAATGTTCACGTCGCAGCGGAGCTGGCCTTTTTCCATGTCGGCATCCGAGACGCCGCCTTGCTGGAGGATCATCTGGAGCGAGCGGACGTAGGCGAAGGCTTCCTCGCCGGACTCGAGGTCGGGCTCGGTGACGATTTCCATCAGCGGCGTGCCGGCGCGGTTGAAGTCGATGAGCGACGAGTTCCCGAGGTGGGTGGATTTCGCGACGTCCTCCTCGAGGTGGATGCGGTTGAGGCGGACGGTTTTGTCGGGGTTGACGATGTTTTTCCGGTGATCGGTCGGGTAGCAATGTTCGTAGAGCGGGACGCCGCCACCGATGCAGAGGGGAAGGTCCATCTGGGTGGTCTGGTAGTTCTTCGGCATGTCCGGATAGAAATAGTTCTTCCGGTCCCACTTGGAGATTTCCGGCGAGCCGCAGCCGATCATCAGGCCGGTGAGCAGGGTTTTCTCGATGGCCTCGCGGTTGAGGACGGGCAGCGCGCCGGGCAGGCCGAGGCAGACGGGGCAGGTGTGGGTGTTGGGGGTGTCGCCGAAGGAGGTGCGGCAGGCGCAGAACATCTTGGTGTTCGTGTTGACCTGGCAGTGGACTTCGAGGCCGATGGTGACGAGATAGGACATTTTTCGGGTAGATGCTGAAATTCTGAAAAGCTGAAAAGCCGAAAGGTCAGAGGCTGAGATCCTTGAGAAGTTTTTTCACTTGGGGATCGGCGAGGGCTTTGGTGAGGAGGGGATGGCGCAGGAGTGTGCCGTAATTTCCATCGCGGGCAAGGTTTTGGAGCTCCGGGTCGTTGACGATGATGGCGCGCGGAATCGGCTTGCCGGTCTGGGGATTGATGACGGGGTTGAGCGGTGAGTCGGCCTGTGCGGTGATGAGTTTGGCGAGGGCGAGGCGGGAAGGCTCGGCGACGGGATCGAGGATTTTGAACAAATTTGCGGGGAGCGCAGCTTCGACGGAGGATTTGAGTTTCTGGCTGAAGCCGTCCGGGGTGGTTTCTGGAATTCCGATGGATTTCTCAGCGTAGGCGCGAACCTCGGCGATGGAGCCATTGTGATGGACGAGCGTGGCGCCGATGATGCAGATGAGCGAGGTGGGAATGAGTGCGAGCAGGAGGAGAAACGCCAGTTTGATGATGGAACGGGGCTTTTCCTCGTCGGGGGATTTTCCGAAGGGGCGGACGATGCCTTTGGCGAGTTTCCGGATGAGGAAAAGGGAAATGAGGAAGGCGGCGACTGGCAGGCCGTTGGTGATCCAGGAGAGGGATTGCCCGGTCCACTCGACGGATAGCGTGGGCGCTTGCTGCCAGACGCGGAAGCCGATCCACGCGCTGAGGCTGAGGACGACGGTGCCGACGATCATTCGGGTCATTCCGCGCAACAGCACGAATCCGGCGCACACCGCGAAGATGATGAGCGCGGCGGTGCCGAGGCTGATTTGTGGGATGGAGTCGGGAGACAAGAGGAAGTGCGAATGTGGCGGCGATCAACGGTCGCCGGGAGGAGAATGAAGAGCTCGCGGCGACCGGTGATCGCCGCCACGTTAGTGCGCCAGCGCGCGCTGGCGGAGAAGATGGTCAGTGAGAACCAAAGTCGCCATGGCCTCGACGATGGGGACGGCGCGGGGAAGGACGCAGGCGTCGTGGCGGCCTTTGCCTTGGAGTTCGGTGTTTTCGCCGTCGGCGGTGACGGTTTGCTGGCTGCTCATGATGGTGGCGGTGGGCTTGAAGGCGACGCGGAAAATGATGGTTTCGCCGTTGGAAATTCCGCCCTGCACGCCGCCGGAGCGGTTGCTGGTGGTGCGGACCTTGCCGTCAACCATGCGGAACGGGTCGTTGTGCTCGCGGCCGGTTAGCAAGGTGCCGGCGAAACCGGAACCAATCTCGAAGCCCTTGGTGGCGGGGATGGAGAGCATGGCTCTGGCGAGGTCAGCTTCGAGCTTGTCGAAGATCGGTTCGCCGAGGCCGGGCGGGCAGTTGCGGATGACGCACTCGATCACGCCGCCGACGGAATTTCCATCCGCGCGGATGTCCTTAATGCGGGCTATCATCGGCTCGACCATCGCGGCGTCGCCGGTGCGGACGATGTTGGACTCGATGTCCTGCGAAGTGACGGTCTCGGGGTCGACGTCGGCGTTGAGTTCCTGGATGGATTTCACCCAGGCGAGGATTTCGATGCCGGGGTGCAGGGTGTCGAGCACCTGTTTGGCAACTGCCGCGGCGGCGACACGGCCGATGGTTTCGCGGGCGGAGGCGCGGCCGCCGCCGGAGCCGGAGCGGATGCCGTATTTCGCGTCGTAGGTGTAGTCGGCGTGGCTGGGGCGGTATTTCGCGGCCATTTCATCGTAAGCGCCGGGGCGTTGGTCGGTGTTGCGGACGAGGATGGCGATGGGACAGCCGAGGGTGACGCCGTCTTGCAGGCCGGAGAGGATTTCTGCGGTGTCGGCCTCCTTGCGTGGAGTGACGATTTCCGACTGGCCGGGGCGGCGGCGGTCGAGCTCGTGCTGGATTTGCGCCTGCGAAACGGCAATGCGCGGCGGGCAGCCGTCGATGACCACGCCAACGCCGCCACCGTGCGACTCACCGAAAGTGTGGATGCGAAAAACGTGGCCGAAGGTGGATGACATGCGCGGAGGTTAAGCAGACAGCGGCGGGGGGCAAGCGGGAAGGGGCGGGAGTGATTTTGGATTTTGGATTTTGGATTTTGGATTTTGGATTTAAGAAGCGTGCATGCGGTTGCGATTGCCTGAGCGGGTCATTGAGTTTCCCCGGCGTCCGCTGGTGATGGGGATCGTGAATGTGAACGACGATTCGTTTTCCGGCGACGGGACGTTGGATTTTAAAAAAGCGGTTGCGCTGGCCCGAGGCCAGGTGGCGGCGGGCGCGGACGTGATCGACATGGGCGCGGAAAGCGCGCGGACGAACCGCGAGGCGGTGCCGGTGGCGGAGGAATTGCGGCGGTTCCGTGGATTTCTGGAGCGCTGGGACGAGGTCTGGCAAGGCGTGGAGCCGCGCGATGCCTTGCAAATCTGGCCGCCGGTTTTGTCCGCAAACACGTGGCGACCGGAGGTGGTGGCGGGAGTTTTGCAGGCGGGAGAGGTCGAACTGATCAACGATATGGGCGCGCTGCCGGACGACCGGAACGCCCGTCTTTGCGCCGCTCATGGCGCGGCGCTGCTCGTGATGCACAGCGTGGGCGAGCCGAAAATCCCGCATTTCCAGCAGCAATGGGCCGACGTGATGGGCGAGCTGGAGCGGTTTTTTGAGGAAAAACTCGCGCTCGCCGAAGCCGCCGGGCTCTCGCCGGAAGCCGTGATCCTCGACCCCGGCATCGATTTCGCGAAGCAGCGGGAGGACAATCTCACGGTCTTTCGCGAGCTGGCGCGCCTGCGGAAACTCGGGCGACCGGTGCTGGTTCCGGTCTCGCGGAAAACAGTCATCGGTGAGGTGCTAGGTCTGCACGATCCGTCCGCCCGTGATGCCGGGACCCTCGCGTGCATCAGCGCGGGGATGGCACGCGGCGCAGAGATTTTCCGCGTCCATCACGTCGAGGCGGCGTGGCAGGCGGTGAAAACGCTCGCGGCGATCTCGGCCGGCGGCTGAACCTATTTCTCCAGACGGATGGCGGTGGACCGGCCGTGGGCGTCGAGCCCCTCGATGCGGGCGAACTCCTCGACGACGGAGAGTGATTTCCTGACAGAATTCTTGTCGAGCCGGACGATGCTGGTCCGGCGCTGGAACTGGTCCGCGCGGATGCCGGAGAACGACCTGCCCGAGCCGCCGGTGGGCAGCGTGTGGCTGGGGCCTGCTAGAAAATCGCCGACCGCGACCGGCGAGTCGTTCCCCAGATAGATCGCGCCGGCGGTGCGGATTTGCGGCAGCCAGCGGGCCTCGTCCGCGGTGATCAGCGAAAGGTGCTCGGGAGCGAAGGCGTTGGAAATGGCCACGCCGTCCGCAAACGATTTCAAGTGCAGCAGGAAAGTGCCGCGCTTGAGGACTTCGCGGATGATTTTGGTGCGGGAAAGCGTGGGCAGCTGGCGCTCGATGGCTTTGACGACCTTGCCGAGCAGCGCTTTGGAATCGGTGGCGAAGCCAACCACGCTGTCGCCGCCGTGTTCGGCCTGCGCGAGGATGTCGGCGGCGATGAAATCCGGATTTCCGCTCTTGTCGGCGAGGATGAGGATTTCACTCGGACCGGGCAGCAGGTCGATGGAAACCGCGCCGACGAGCTGGCGTTTTGCCTCGACGACGAAGCAGTTACCGGGGCCGAAGATCCGCTCCACCGGTTTGATAGACCGCGTGCCCAGTGCAAGCGCGGCGATGGCTTGCGCGCCGCCGACCTTGATCGCCTCGGTCACGCCGGCGGCCTTCATTGCATAAAGAAGCGCGGGATTCACCGAGCCGTCCGGGCCGCAGGGAGTGGCTGCTAGAATTTCCGGCACGCCCGCCGCCTGCGCGAATCCGGCGGTCATCAGCGCGGTGGAAACCAGCGGAGCCTTGCCGCCGGGAACGTAAACGCCCACCCGGTCAAACGGCGTGAAGCGCTCGCCGACCGTCGCGCCCTCGGCGTTTTTCGCGGACCAATCCTTCCGCAAACTCCGTTTCGCGAAGCTGTGGATGTTCGCCAAACTGCGGGCGACCGCGTTTTTCGTTTCGTCGGTGACGGCCTTTTCGGCGGCGGCAAATTCCGCGGCGCTGACGAAAAGCGTCTTGGCGGTGAGCGTCGCGCCGTCGAAGCGCTTGGTGAAAGTGAACAGGGCCTCGTCGCCCTTGAGTGCGACCTCCGCGATGATTTCGGTGACCAGGTCGCGCGTGCCGGGCTCGGGCAGGGCGCGGCGGTTGAGGCGGCGGACAAACGGCGCGTAGCCGGAATCGAGGTAGCTGAGAATTTTCATGCCGGGTGGAAGTGCCGGAACATGAGCGCCGACGAGCGGTTCGCCAAGCCTGATCCTGCGGGTGACGCATCTAAAATACCAAGACTTTAGCCGCAAAAAGGCGCAAAAATGGCGCAAGAACCCAATCTCGTTACCTGTTTCTCTCTGTCGAGAGAATCATTCAGGGCCGGGAGCTGGGGTGGAATGGATCCATTTCGATTTCCTAACCTCAGCAATCTCCATTTTTGCGTTTTCTGGATCCTTTTTGCGGCCGAAAATCTTCAAGCCCCGAGGAACTCCGCCGCCCGTGTTTCCGAGGCGTATTCGCCGCGGGCGCCGGGGCTCATGAATCCGACGTGGCCGCCGGTCGCGGGGGATTCGAAATGGAAAAAGCCGCTGGCCGCCGCCTCTTCGCGGGGATGACAGCCGTCTCCCAGAAACGGGTCGTTCGCGGCGTTGACGAGCAAGGTGGGCAGGGTGATGTGCGGGAGAAATTGGCGGCAGCTGTTGCGCGCCCAATAGTCCTCGGCGTCGCGGAAGCCGTGGATGGGCGCGGTGAAGCGGTCGTCGAATTCCTGGAAGCTGCGGATGCGGTCGAGTCCGGTGAGGTCGAGCTGGCCGGGGAACATGAGGTTTTTCGCGCGGAGCTTCGCCCGCATTTCCCGCAGGAAGCGGTCCATGTAAATCCGGTTGGACGGGAGCGCGAGTTGCCGCGACGAGCAGGCGAGATCGCAGGGGACCGAGAAAGCCACCGCGCGATGAAGCCGCGGCGAGAGCTCCGTCGGGCGCTCGCCGAGGTATTTCAACGTGAGGTTTCCGCCGAGACTGAAGCCGATCAGATCGATGGACTTCGCCGGGTGGTTCGCCAGCGCGTGGGAGATGACAGCGTGCAGATCCCCGGTCGCGCCGCTGTGATACATCCGCAGCAGGCGGTTAGGCTCGCCGCCGCAGCCGCGGAAATTCCACACCAACACGTCCCAGCCACGCCGGATCAGGGCGGCGGCCATGCCTTGGATGTAGCCGGTTTTCAGGCTGGCTTCCAAGCCGTGGGAAAGAATCGCGAGGCGCGGGCGACCTTGCTCCGCCCATTCCAGGTCGAGGAAATCGCCGTCAGGAAGCTCCAGCCGATCGGGCCGTTTGGTGGCGCGCGCCACCCGCCGGAACAGGGCGGGGTAGATGGTTTGCACGTGCCCGCCGGGCAGCCACGATGGCGCGCGGTAGCTGGAATCCTGAATCAATGGCATGAATGTCTGCCGGTGATTTAGCCGCGAATCCTTGACGCCGCAAGGTATCTCCCGACGCGCCCGACAATGGCGCTTGTCATCCTTCCCGGCGGGGTATACCCGCACGGCGGCTTAAGGAATCATTTCGCCAATTTTACTCATGACATTTTTCATCCTCTGGGCCCTCGCAGGCCTCGCCGTCGGCATCGTCTTCGCCTCGTTTTTCGAATGGACGCTTCACAAATACGTGATGCACCGCCCGGTTGGGAAATTCCGCTACGCGTTCCAAGCCCACGCCATCGTCCATCACGGGACTTTCAAGGCGGACAAGACCTATCACCTGCTCGATGAGAAGGACAAGGAAACCATCCCGATGGCGTGGTGGAACGGTCCGGTGATCATCCTGATCGGCGCGATCCCGTTCGCGGTGCTTTCCTGGCTGACCGGGCAGTGGGCCTTCGTGGTCGGCGGTGCGCTGGCTTTCGCGTCTTACTACTGCTTTTACGAGTACATCCACTGGTGCATGCATTTGCCAAAAGCCCGCCGCGTCGAGAAGCCCTGGTGGTTCCGCCGGCTCAACGGCCACCACTTGCTGCATCACCGCTACATGCACAAGAATTTCAACGTCGTTTTGCCGATCGCCGACTTGTGCCTCGGGACCTTCATGGCCCGCTCGAAAACCCACTTCGCGCAGGCGACGGGGCCTTCGGTGCCTAACATCCAGCCGCTGGGCTGAATTTCCGGGCGGAAAGAGAATGCTGGAGTTTCCCAGTCGAAATGACTTGGACTCCCGACCGCCCGATGAAATACCTCCTGCCACACCGTCACGCCGATCGACCCGATGACGATGAAGCAATCCTGCAAGTACCTGCCTGAGAACTTGCGTCCGGATGGCAACTGCTGCTGCCAATCCACGAGCTCGAAGTAATCAGGAAATCCGCCGGACCTCGACGCGGTCCCACAACACCCGATCCCGCCAGTCGCGGAAATTTTCCTGATAGGCGTCGAGCTGCGGTCGCGTGGCCACCGCTTCGCCGACGACGAGGACCTCGTTCATGCCTGCGGGGGTGGTGAGGCTGCGCACCCTGGGGAACGCGTCGCGCAGGATTTTGCGCGTGAGCGACTGCATTTTCCGGTGGCCGGCTCCGGTCACCAGGTTCACCGCCAGCACGCCGCCGGGAGCGGTGGCACGGCGGAGATGGACGAGCAGCTCGGGATTCCAGGCCTGCGGGCGGAACACGTCGGTCTTGCCGGCCAGATAGATGTCGTCGAACACCACGTCGAACTGCCGCTGGTTTTGCGCGAGCCACGGATAGGCGTCGGTGGTGATCACCTCGATGTCGAGCGCGTCGAGCTCCATGTGCTCGCGGGCGAGGCCGACGATTTCCGAGTCGATGTCGATGGCGGTGAGTTTGCAATCCGGCAACAAGTGGCGTAGCACCCGGAAAGCGGTGCCGCCGGCCAGGCCGAGCATCAGGATCGAGCGCGGCGGGCCGTCCTTGCGCAGCAGCGCGGCGGCGGCGATGAGGTCCCACGCGAGCCCGGTGAGGAAGCGGGTTTTGTGAAACGACGCATGCAGCGCCCCGGCGACGCGGAACTCGGTGGCCAGCTCCGATTTCCAGATTTCCAGCGATTGAAAGCGAGTGTGGACGATTCCCGTGCGGCGCATCGACGGGAGCATGCAGCGCGGGTTTGACGGAGTCGAGGACTTCGGCGGGAGGTCACTGAAAGTGGCTGCCAAAATAAGGGGAGTGGACATTTTTGTCCACTTGGCCGATGCGCGGCGAAAGCTGCGGCGCGAAGCTCATCCATTTCTCTTCCCATCGTCTGGGCGGACAAAAATATCCGCCCCCCATAAGGCTGCCTCATGCCTACCCACCCGTTTCAGTGACACCCACTTCGGCGGGCTGGACAAGCGGGCGATCCGGAGCGAAACCCATGCTCCGCAGGATGTTTCTGGAAATTCCCCATCGCTCGCCGTTGTGCGATTCCCACCGTGAAGAAGTCGCGAGTCTCGTGACCCACGCGGCGGGCGTGGTGTTCAGCATCGCGGCGCTGGCGACGATGCTTTTTGTGGCGTGGGGCGAGCCGCTCAAAGTCGTTTCCGGCGCGGTCTTCGGGATCTCGCTGGTCCTGCTTTACCTGTCATCCACGCTCTATCACTTCTTCACCTCGCCGCGGTGGAAGGCGCGTTTCCAAGCGCTCGACCACGCCTGCATTTACCTGCTCATCGCCGGTTCCTACACGCCGGTCACCCTCGTCACCCTGCGCGGCGCGACAGGCTGGTGGCTGTTCGGAATCGTCTGGGCGATGGCGGTCACCGGCGTCCTGATCAAGACAGTGGGGAAGGGGAAAAAGGACCATTGGATTTCCACCGCGCTCTATCTGGCGATGGGCTGGCTCATCGTTTTCGCGATCGGCCCGCTCTACCGCGGCTTGCCGACGGCCGGCTTGGTGTGGCTGGTCGCCGGCGGCTTGAGTTATACTTTTGGAATCGTTTTCTACGCGTGGCACCGGCTGCCGTTCAACCACGCGATCTGGCACCTCTTCGTGCTCGGCGGCAGCGTCTGCCACGTGGTGGCGGTCTGTGGATTTGTCCTCGGTTGATTTCAATGAGGGCTTTTTGAAATAACACCGCTTTTTTCATTTGACCCATTTGAAATAGCGCTGCATTTTTCAGCCGTGAAGTTCGTTCCGGGAGATGAAGCCAAGGGCAGCATGAAAGCCCGCGGTCTCACCTTTGAGATGATCCTCACCGCCATCGCCGACGGCAAGATCCTCGCTTTTGAGCCTCATCCGCAGCGTCCCGGCCAGATGCTCCTGATTGTTGAGATCGCAGGTTACGCCGTCGCCGCTCCATGCGAACAGCGGGACGATGCCTGGCGCATCATCACCGCCTACCCGTCCCGCAAACACAAACGCCACCTGCCATGAAAACGAAGCCCCGCATCAAATCCGTAGAGGAAGTCCCGCTCACCCCCTACGAGCAAGCCACCGAGGACGCCATCGACGAAAACGCCCCGCTCCAACCCCTCAGCTCCGAGCGGAAGGAGGAATTCCAAGCCGCCGCCCGTGCCGCTCTGGTCGTCATGCGTGGTGGCAAGCGTCCCGGCTCTGGTCGCAAGTCCCGTGCCTACGTCAAGACGACGGTTCTTCTCGCCCCGGACGTCCGCGGCAAGCTTGAAATCCTCGCCAAGCAGGCAGGCAGCCTCAGCGCCGCAGTGGAAAAGGCGATCATGGCCCAGCCCGTCTGAGCGCTCACGCGACGAGCCTTGAAGAGGATGAATTCGGGAATGATTGTGAGGCCGGTCTCCTTGGAATTGGAGAGTGTGGCTTCCAGCCAGCGGCCTCAAGCCAGGGCGGTTAGCAGTTTCTCGTGGATGCCGCCGAAGCCGCCGTTGCTGAGCACGGCGATGATGTCGCCGGGCTCGGCGGATTCGGTGACCTTGGCGATGATGGTTTCGAGGTCGGGCAGATAGAAACCCCGGCCGCCGAGGCGGGCGATGTCGGCGGAGAGTTGGTCGGGATCAAGGCGGTCGTTTTCCGGGATTTTGTGGAGGTCCGGGATGGCGGCGACGACGGCGAAATCGGCGGCGGCGAGGGCTTCCGCCAGCTCGGTTTGGAAGACGGCGCGGCGGGTGGTGTTGGAGCGTGGTTCGAACAGAATCCACAGCCGCGAATCCGGGTGGCGCTGGCGCAGACTCTGGACGGCGAGACGAATGGCGGTGGGATGGTGAGCGAAGTCGTCGATGACCTTGATGCCGTTGACCTCGCCGCGAAGTTCCTGGCGGCGGGCGACGCCGTCGAAGGATTCGAGTCCGGCGCGGATTTCGTCCGGCGTGAGTCCGGCGAAGGTGGCGGCGGCGATGGCCATGGCGGCGTTGCGGACGTTGAACTCGCCGGTCATGCGGGTGGAGTAGGGGACGCCGCCGAGGGTGAAGGAGCTGCGGTCCGGTTGGTAGCTGACACTTTCGATCCGCAGCGCGCAGTTTTCGCCGAAGCCGACGGTGGTGACGGGGCAGGGCGCGCCTTGTGCGACGTCGAGGCAGTTCTGCTCGTCGCCATTGATGTAGGCCACGCCGCGGCGCGGGACGATGTTGAGCAGGCGGCGGAAGGTGAGTTTGATTTCGTCGAGGTTGTTATAGATGTCGGCGTGGTCGAACTCGACGTTGTTGACGACGACGCACTCGGGCAGGTAGTGGAGGAATTTCGAGCGCTTGTCGAAGAAGGCGGTGTCGTATTCGTCGCCCTCGAGCACGTTGAATTCGGAGTCGGTGAAATGTGCACCGTGGCCGAGGTTTTTCGGCAGCCCGCCGATCATGTAGCCGGGATCGCGGCCGGCGTTGACGAATATCCACGCGAGCATCGACGAGGTGGTGGTCTTGCCGTGGGTGCCGGAGACGACGAAGTTGCGTTTTCCGCGGAGGAAGAATTCCTTCATCACCTCCGGCAGGGAATGATAGAGCAGCTTGCGGTCGAGAGCGGCCTCGGCCTCGGGATTGCCGCGGGAAATGGCGTTGCCGATGATGACGACGTCGGTGTCGGCGGGGATGTTTTCCTCGGCGTAGCCTTCGGTGAGGGTGATGCCCTGGCCGCGGAGGAAGTCGGACATCGGCGGATAGACGTTGGCATCGGAGCCGGTGACGGTGAAGCCGCGTTGTTTCATGGCGGCGGCGACTGCACCCATGGCGGTGCCACAGATGCCGGTGAAGTGAAATTTATTCTTGGCGGACATCGAAGGGCGCGAGGCTATGCGGCGGAATCGAGGCTGCCAATCAGGAATAGCGGGGGCGGGAAGAGATGGGTCTTATAGGGCCTACAGGACCTGTTTCTCAGAACGTCGGAGCCGCCACCGTCGCGTTTTCGCGCTCCTCGCTGCGGCGTCGGAGGATGCGGTCGGCGGTTTCGGTGACCATTTCCTGGAGCAGCAGCCAGAGGTGCGAGCCTTGGCGGTAGTCGGCGGGGGCGATGTGTTTGACGCGGCCGGCGTGGGTGGAGAGTTGGAAACATTTCCGGAAGGAGCGGCCGCTGGCGTCCTCAGGATTGTAAACGGCGATGGCTTGGCCGCCGTTCCGTGCCATGACGGTGAAGCAGGGGACGTCGGTCGGGCCGTCGCCGACATAGACCATGTTTTCGAAGGGAATCGGCCGTTGGTCGGCGGGCATGTGGTCGTTCACGTCCTGGTCGTAGCCGAGCATACCCTTGTTGATGCGGAAGAGATACTGGGTCTTGGTGGTGTGGGAAATGACGCGCTTGGGGAAGCTGATGCCACCCTTGGAATCCTCGCCGAACTCGCAGCCGAACATCGCTTTGACGAAGGGTTGCAGGCGCGAGCCGTCGAGCAGGGCCTTGAGTCCGGAGGAGATGATGTAGTGCTCGACCTTGATGCCGGCGGCTTCGTGGTCGGGGCGGAGGGCGGCTTGCGGCAGGCCATCGAAAAGCTCGGGCAGGCCGGGGAAAAACCGCAGGCCGGCACCGAGCTCGATGAGGCGGGCGTTGCTGACGTTGTCCATGCCGAGGTAGTCGAGCAGGCACTTCAGATAGGCGAGCTCGCCGTCCCATTTCTCGTCTTGAACAAGGGCGTTGCACTTTTTCCAGAACTGCGCGGGATCAATCCCGAACTCGGGGAATAAAACGTCGTCCTGCATGTAGCGCGGACTGAGCGTCTGGTCGTAGTCATAAACCAGAGCGATGGTGTTTTGGGGAGCGGCCATTGGAGATGACGGAGGCTTGCAACGGCGAACCGCCGCGACAAGGCGCAAATCCGCTCAAGGCGTCTGCTCGGGAGCCAGGAAGGATTTCTGGCAGAGCTCGGCGTATTTCCCACCCTGGGCGAGCAGGGTGGCGTGGGTGCCTTGCTCGATGACCTCGCCCTTCTCCAGCACGTAGATGCGGTCGGCGTTTTGGATGGTGGAAAGCCGGTGCGCGATGACGAAGGCGGTGCGGTTCTCCATCAGCCGGTCGAGCGCGTCCTGGATCTGGCGTTCGGTCTCGGAATCGACCGACGCGGTGGCCTCGTCGAGTAACAGGATCGGTGCGTTCTTGAGCAGGGCGCGGGCGATGGAGAGGCGTTGTTTCTCGCCGCCGGAAAGTTTCACGCCGCGCTCGCCGACGTTGGTATCGAGCTGTTCGGGAAGTTCCTTGACGAAGCGGTCCGCGTGGGCGGCTTCCAAGGCGGTCCAGAGGTCGGTGTCGGAGGCGTCGCGTTTGGCGAGCTGGAGGTTTTCGCGGACGGTGCCGTTGAATAGGAACGGCTCCTGGGTGACGTAGGCGAGGTGGCCCCGCAGCGAGGATTTCGCAAGCGTGCCGATGTCAATCCCGTCGATGGTGATTTCGCCGGAGGTCGCTTCATAAAAGCGAGCCAGCAGGGACAGCACCGTGGTTTTTCCCGCACCCGTCGACCCTACGAGCGCGATGGTCTGGCCGGGTTGGGCGTCGAGTGTGACCCCGTGCAGCGTCGGTTGATCCTGATAGGCGAAGGTGACGTTTTCGAAACGCACGTGGCCCGCGATTTCTGCGGGGAGCGCGGTGCCGCGGGTGGAGTTGGGTTCCTCCTCGGCGTCCAGGATGTCGAACACCCGGTCCGCCGCCGCGCGACCTGACAGGATCATCTGATTGAGCGAGTTCAGGCGGTCGATCGGCTCGTAAAACAGCGAGAGGAACAGCAGGAATTTCGTGAAATCGCCGATGGTCAGCTCCCCCTTCATCACCGCGCCGCCGCCGAAGGCAAGGACCAGCACGTAGCCGGTCATCCGCAGGAACGACATGCCCGGCGAGTAGAACGCCCACCATTTCATCATCCGCAGCGAGGCGACCCGCAGCAGGTTGGAAAACTGGTTGAAGCGGGAATGCTCGGCCGCCTCCGCCGCGTAGGCCTTGATCTGGCGGACTCCGGAGATGTTGTCGTGGAGCAGCGCGTTCAAATCGGAAGCCGCATCGCGCTGGTTCCGATAGCGGTCACGGCCCTGGGTCGAATAGATCCACGCGCCCACGACCAGAAACGGCACCGGCAGGGTCGCCCACGCCGCCACCGTGGGATTGAGGAAAAACAGGAAGATCCCGATGCCGAGCACTTGCAGCGCGGCGATCAACCCCTGTTCGATCCCGTCGATGAGCACCCGCTCCATGTTGGTGACGTCCTCGACCACCCGCGTCATGATGTCGCCGGTCCGGCGCGTGTCGAACCACTGGAGCGGCAGGCGCTGGATTTTTTCATAAAGATCCGAGCGGATGTCGAAGATGACCTTTTGCTCAAAGATGTTGTTGATGAAAATCCGGACCGAATTGAGCCCGTCCTTGATCAGGAATCCGAGCAAGGCGATGAAGATCCAAAAGGAAAATTCATCGTGGCGGGCGGGGTTCGGGATGATTTTGTCGATCACGAAACCCGTCGCGTTCGGGAACACGAACACCGCCAAGGTCATGCCGACCGCACAGAAAAGCTGCGCCGCCGCCAGGCCCGGGTAGTGGCGTAAGTAAGAAAAGACGCGGACAATCGACTTCATGGGAGGCCAAGAGCGATGCCCCCCGGTGAGTGCTTTGTAAAGCCAAGGTGGAGTGAAGTTTGAAAGTCTCTGAAATTTGGGGTTGCGGAGGGCAAACCGGACTTCCTAGTGTCGCGCCACGCAAGGATTTCACTGCTCACTCAAAAAGAACCCATGTCCAAAGTCTTCGGAATTCTCACAGCAATCGCCCTCGGCCTCTCGGCTCTCATTGCTTCCAAAAACCAAGCTGAATTCGAGTCCCGCACTGCGGAGACCGCAGCCGAAAAGGACCTTCTCACCAAGGCTCAAGCCCGCCTCAAGGCAGCCCAGGAAGTGCTTGCGGCCCTCCCTGTCGAACGCGCCGGCGTGGATGCGGAGGTCGAAACCTTGACCGCCACCGAAGCGCGCCAGCAGAAAACCAATGCCGGAATCAAGGCGGAGATCGAAGCCACCACCGCCAAGATCGCCGCGAATCAGGAGGAACTCGACGGCATCCGTGACAAGACTTCCAAAATGGGAGATTTGAAGGAGCTCGCCTCCAAGATGCGCGCCACCAGCGGCGAACTCGAGGAGTTGGCCCAGTCGATCACGGCAAACGAGGCGAAACTCGCCAATCTCACCGCCCAGGATGCTTCCACGAACACTCAAATTGGCGATGCTAAAAGCAAGTTCGACTGTTTCAGCAACAGTCGGTCACTTCCCTCGCTGAAAACACGGATTCGTTCGATTTATCCGAACTGGGGCTTCGTGACCCTTGCCTCCGGCAACAGTGCCGGCGTGGTGATCAACTCAACCCTCGACGTCATTCGTGAAGGCGAAACGATCGCCAAACTTCTGGTTACCGCGGTCGAGAGCAACTCATCATCCGCCAGCATCGTGCCGGATTCCCTGGCGCCGGACGTGACCCTGATGGTGGGCGATCAAGTGATTCCCGGTCCAGCAGCTGTTATAACCGCCAGCAACTGATCTCCGGATTTTTTCAACACCCATTTCAAGGATATCTCATGAAACCCATTCTTTACTCCGTCGCAATCGTCGCAGCATGCGGTGCCGCGTTTCTATCGTTCACTAAGTCTCAAAAATTCAAGGCTCTTGAATCGGACCGGGTCGAAACGATCGCCACCAAGAAACAGACACTTGCTGATGCCGATGTCGCCGACACTGAAATTAAAAAGGAAAAGGTGCTGCTTGCCGCTTCCCAAGAGAAACAGGAGTTGCTGACCCAGAGCGTGTCCTCGCTCAAGTCCACCGGAACCTCACTCGCGAACGATCTTGCCAAAGTGAACGAGGATCTCAAAAGCCAGGATGAGGAATACGCTCAGCTTGAAAAAGCCCTTGAGGAGGTCAACAAGATCCTTGCTGATCTCGGCGGTGGCGTGACTCTCGATACCCTGCCGGATAAAATCCAACAGATCGACGACGATAAGAAAGCCAAGCAGACGAAACTTGAAGAGCTCGAAGTGCTTGTCGGCGGTGCTGAGAAAAGCCTCGCCACCAGCAGCGCTGAACTGGACCGCCTTACCAAGCGGATGATCGAGCGCAACGTGCGGATCGGCCGCAATTCGATGGACGCGGTCGTCACTGCGGTGAATCAGGATTGGGGATTCCTGGTCATCGGTGCCGGTTCGAATTCCGGTTTTACTCCGCAGACCGGACTGTTGGTCGAGCGCGACGGACGCAAGATCGGCCGGGTGCGTCCCTCCGCGATCGAGCCGACCCAGACGATCGCCGAGATTGACCTTGGGAGCCTCTCCTCCGGCGTGCGACTCCAGCCCGGTGACCGCGTGATTCTCGCCCAACCGGTGGCCAACTGATCAAACTATTTATTTCCAAAAGCTCCGCAGGCTTGCATGCCGCGGAGCTTTTTTTATGGTCGGGCATGAAGCGAAATTTCTCTCTGTTGCTGCTCGTCGTTGCCGCCAGTCTCGGGTTCTCCTCCTGTGCCGACGAGCCTGCGAGGAGGCCCGTGGGGCCGGTTTCCGAAACCAGCAAGATCCCGTGGAACAGCCCGGTGGCCGGTCAAGGTCAAGGTCAGTTCGGCATGATGCCGCAGAACCAATACCGCCGCTGATCTTGCGGGCGTCTCAATCCCGGTGGTAAGGCGAGCCGCTTTTCAGTGAAGCCACTCGGTAAAGCTGTTCTAGCAGGACGAGCAGCGCGAGTTCATGCTGCAGAGTGAATGGGGAGAGCGTTAGGACAAGGTCGCACTTTCCCCGCAGCGCCTCGTTGTGACCGTCGGCCGCGCCGATCAGGAACGCCACGGTCTTCACGTCGCCGCGCATTTCAAGCGCCTCGAGTTTGTCGGCGAATTTGCGAGTCGTCAGACACTCGCCGCGCTCGTCAAGCGCGACGCGGTAACAGCCTTGAGAACGTTCCAGCAGGCGTTCCGAAACCTCGTCCCGGTTGCCCGCCTTGATCACGACCAGTTCGTGCCCGCCGGCGCGCGACAGGCGTTTCAGATACTCTTCCACACCCGCTTTGGCGTAAGCGAGCGCGGGCTTGCCGGCGACGATGAGACGAATTTGCATGCGGTGCTTCCGAGCTTGCCCGTTCCTCGCTGCCGCGCCAGCCTCAATCCATGACGAAGCTCATGATTGTGCCGTTGATTCTCTCCCTAGCCGCCTGCGCCAGCGGTCCCGGGCCTGTTACTCCTGAAAACCAGACCGAGCGACAGATGCTCGGGCTCCTCGAAAAATTCGACCGCTGGGATGACGATGGCAATGGCGAGTTGACCGCGAAAGAAGTGGACCACGGCATCAACCGCTTCAAGGGCACGCCGATGGAGGTTAATTACACCGGCAAGCAAGTCATCGGGTTTTACGACACCGACCACAGCGGCTCCGTGTCGCTGCGGGAAGCGCAAGCCGGCTATCATCGCGCCCGTGAGCTGGAGGGCCGACTCAACCGATGAACTCCATCTATGAATCCGAAAAGCTTGTTGCGGAGTATCTGTTATTCCATTTCGGCAGGCCGGAGGAAATCCTGACTCCGGATCGCGTCTGGCCTCAGGGCATGCATGATGCCTTGGACTTCGCTGTCCGCACGACCGCGCATTTCTCTCCGGAAACCGCAGACCGCGGCTTGGACCTCGGATGCGCCGTCGGCCGCTCGGCCGGTGAAATGTCCCGCACCTGTCGCGAGGTGGTCGGCATCGATTTCTCCCACGCTTTCATCCATGCCGCGGAGGCTTTGAGAGATGGAAAACCGCTGGCCTTCGACCGCCGGGAGGAAGCGTCCCGGGTGACGGCTCTCGAAGCCCGGTTTCCCGCCGGGATTGACGGCTCCAGGCTCCATTTCCAACAAGGCGACGCCATGCACCTGTCGCCGGACCTCGGCGCTTTCGACCGCGTTCATGCGGCGAACCTGCTCTGCCGCCTGCCAGAACCGGAAAAATTGTTAGCCCGGCTTCCCGCCTTGGTGAAACCGGGCGGCGAGCTCGTGCTGGCGACGCCGTGCACGTGGCTTGAGGAATTCACCCCGCCGCGGAACTGGCCCGTTAGCGGGACTTTCGAGTGGCTGGAATCCACGCTCGCGTCCTCCTTCACACTGCTGCGCCGGGCGGACGAACCCTTCCTGATCCGCGAGACCGCCCGCAAGTTCCAGTGGACCACCTCGCTGGTCACCGTCTGGCGGAAAAAGTAGTCCAGGACTTCAGTCCGCTCTTTGAATTTAAGAAGCGGACTGAACTCCTCGACTACCTTGAGGCTTGGCCGGGGTGATGTGCGGCGGCTTGAGATACATCGGCTGCGGCGATTCGGTGAGCCACTTCTCCCTGACTTCCGGGCGCGTCGCCCGCCACGCCTGCCACAGCCGTTCCGCATTCGGGAATTCAAGCCGCACCTGCTCCCGAAGCTCCGGAGGAAGGGGAAAGCGTCCGGGTTCCTCAAAGGAAATAACCGATAGCCCGCCCGCGATCGCCTCCGCGACGATGACTTCCAGCCCGCTTGCATCGGTGAGTCCGGGCCCGGCCAGCAACCGGGAATTTTCCATCCTGGCCGTCCAGAAACTGCCGCGGCGGGCGTCGCCGATGGCCAAGCAGGGCGCTCCGCCATGTGCCGATGGCACAGCCAGGATCGACGGCACCGCCACCGCCGGGCAGCCGCAGGCGATCGCCACCCCTTGCGCCGCGGCGATTCCCACCCGAGTGCCGCTGTAGCTGCCGGGTCCGCTGCCGACGAGAACGAGACCGGTTTCAACCCCGCCCTGCCCGTCGAGCAGTTCCTGGAGCGGGGCAAACAGCACGGCGTTGTGGCTGCGGTCACTGGTGAATTCGCGCTGCTCCAAATGTCCGCCCGGCCCGATGGTCGCGAGCGAGGCGCGGGGCGTGGAGGTCTCAATCACCAAAGTGAACGTGGCGGTCATGAGAAGAGGCTAAAGAGCGACCCGCGAACCCGCCAGCTTGGTTTCAACGAATGGTTTCGTGGGGCAGATTCAAGCGGCCAGTGCAATAAAACCCGCCATAAATCCTTGTAAAGTGGAGCCGGCTATCAGAGTCGAACTGATGACCTACTGATTACAAATCAGTTGCTCTACCACTGAGCTAAGCCGGCTGGGGTTCCATGGAACGAGGCGGAGTATTCTCATTCCAGCCCGGCCGCAAAGCGCAAATTCCACGGGAGCGAGGAATTTTTTTCCGGGCCGGTCACGCTGCCATGCGCCAGCCACGGAATGCGCCACGTTTGACATGAAACCCGTTTCATGGAGATAGTTCCGCGTTCCAACTCTCTCCCGGCGTGCCGACGTCGTCCATGATCGCCACCCTCTCCAATCTCCAATTCCGTGCTCCCATCCCTCACCGGCCAATCCCCGGAACATCTCGCCGCCTGGCTCAAGGACGCCGGCGAACCCGCTTTCCGCGCCGACCAGATCCTCGAATGGGTGT
This sequence comes from Akkermansia muciniphila, assembly GCA_945879075.1. Lineage (GTDB taxonomy): Bacteria > Verrucomicrobiota > Verrucomicrobiia > Verrucomicrobiales > Akkermansiaceae > Luteolibacter > Luteolibacter muciniphilus_C. Next base: position 22,906 of record CAMCUY010000016.1, read on the forward strand.
GGAAAAAAAAAGTCACCTCCATCGCGGCGATGACCAACCTGCCCGCCGCCCTCCGCGCGAAATTGGCAGACTCGTTCCGCCTCGCCGCGCTTGAACACAGCACCACCCAGGGCTCTGCCGACACCACCCGCAAGTTCCTCTTCCGCCTGCACGACGGCCGCTACGTGGAAAGCGTGCTGATCCCGGCGAACCCCGCGCTCTACGGCGAGAAATCCGACCGCCGCACGCTCTGCGTCTCCTCGCAGGTCGGCTGTGCTTATGGCTGCAAGTTCTGCGCCTCCGGGCTCGCCGGCTTCACCCGCAATCTTGACGCCGCGGAAATCGCCGGGCAGGTCCTCGCCGCGGAGCAGCTTTCCGGCGAGCGCGTCGATTCCCTCGTCTTCATGGGCATGGGCGAACCGCTCGCCAACCTCGACAACCTGCTAGCCGCCATCGCCCTCATCACCGGCCCGAAAACCCTGCATCTCGGCGCGCGCCACCTCACCATTTCCACCTCCGGCCTCGTCCCGCAGATCAAACAGCTCGCCGAGCACCCGCAGCAAATCCGCCTCGCGATTTCACTCCACGGCGCCACCGACGACGTCCGCCAGCAGATCATGCCGATCAACAAAAAGTGGCCGGTCGCCGAGTTGTTCGCCGCGCTCGACCATTGGAACGCGAAGAAGACCCAGAAGCTCACGCTCGAATACATCCTCATCCAGGACGTCAACGACTCACTCGAACAAGCCGCCATCCTCGCCCGCCACGCCCGGCGGTTAGGCGCAAAGGTGAACCTCATTCCCTACAACACTGTCGAGGGGCTGGAATGGAAACGCCCGCCGAACAACCACTGCCGCGCGTTCCAGCAGGTGCTGCAGAGCGCCGGTGTCACCGCGAACCTGCGCCTCGAAAAAGGCCACGACATCGACGCCGCCTGTGGCCAGCTCCGCCTCAAGCAGGAGACCGAGGAAGGCATCATCGCAGCGCCCGCGAAGGGCTAACAACGGCCGGAGCGTCCCGCTCCTGCGGAACTCACGCGAGCCTTGCCGCGATCAGCGCCGCCAGAGTCGCCGGCGTGGCCAGATTCGCGCGCGTCAGGTCTGCCGCCACGAGTTCGAAGTCGAACCGGTCCTCCACCGCCGTCACCAGCCGCACTGTCGCCAAGGAATCCAGACCCGCCTCAAATAAATCCCCATCTTCGGGAAAATCCCAGTCCAGGTCGATGACCCCTTCATCGTTCAACCAGTCGATGAGTTCCACGGGGGTCGGTGATTTCTTGTTCGTTACTTCCATGTGGAAAAACGGTGCTATGACTTTTTCGCCCCTTCAAGCGGAAAGGTTGAAAAAATTTTCACCCGCCCGCGCAGCTGGAATTTCACGGAGCAAGGCACCGGAAGAGCATCGTCCTTGCACGCCCCCGGCAGCACCGCTAGGAATTCGCCATGCCTTCCCCACAGCGCTTTCATCACCGGCAGTTCGCCGATGTGGACGCGTTGGTGGCTTTGAAAAATTCGCAGCGCGTCTCCGTCTGCATCCCCACGCTCAACGAAGCGGAGACCATCGGCACTATCGTTTCAATCATCCGGGAGACACTCGTGCGCCGCGGGCTGGTCGATGAAATCCTCGTCATCGACTCCGGCTCCACGGACACCACTCGCGAACTCGCCGCTGCAGCGGGAGCCGGCGTCCACCTCGCCTCCGGGATTCTTCCGGACCGGACGGGCTATTGCGGAAAGGGCGAAAACCTCTGGAAAGCCCTCCACGTTTCCAGCGGCGACATCATCTGTTACGTCGATGGCGACATCTCGAATTTCCACCCCGGCTTCGTCACCGGACTCGTCGGTCCGCTGCTCGCCGACCCCGCCGTCGACTATGTCAAGGCCTTCTACGAACGCCCGCTGGCCTACGGCGATGAGTCCCACTCGACCGGCGGCGGGCGTGTCTCGGAAATCCTCATCCGGCCGCTGATCTCGCTGTTCTATCCGGAGCTCGGCGGCATCCTCCAGCCGCTTTCCGGCGAATACGCCGCCCGCCGCGTGACTCTGGAATCGCTCGCGTTCCCCGTGGGTTACGGCGTGGAAATGGCACATCTCATCGACCTCGCGCGCGACGGGAAAATCGACCGCATCGCCCAGACCGACCTCGTCAAACGCATCCACCGCAACCGCGACGACGACGAGCTTGGCAGCATGGCCTTCGCCATCCTCCGCGTGGTGCTCCGCCGCCTGGAGCGCGACGGCAAGCTCACTCTCGCATCTCCCCTGCCCGCTCTCTATCAATCGTGGGCGATCAACGGGGAAAGTATCGAACCGCTCGCGAAAACCATCCCCGAGCCCGAGCGCCCGCCGGTCCGGGGTGACTCAGGCATGCCTGCCTGATCTTCGTGGCCCGCGGGAAGAGCAGGCAGGAATGCCTGTATCACGCGGGACAAAAAGAAACCGGCGAAAACCAAAGCGGGAGGGAGTGGTGTATGCGCGATCGCGGAGGCTGTGATAATCCTTGAAATCGCCCGCTCGGGGGGACGTGATGGCCGGGATGATCAAGGATGCGTTTCTCCACGAACTGCTGGGCCGGATGTCGGTCGAGGAAAAGGCCGGGCAACTCAACCTCCTGACCGGTGCGATGGACGCCACCGGCATGAAGCATTCGGACGATCTGGAAGCGAAGATCCGCGCGGGCCACTGCGGCGCGGTGCTGAATGTTTACACGCCCGCCGCCACGCGGGCCCTGCAAGAACTGGCCTTGGCGAGCCCGCTGCAAATCCCGCTGATTTTCGGCTACGACGTGATCCACGGCCAGCGCACGATCTATCCGATCCCGCTCGGACTCTCGTGCTCGTGGAATCAGGATCTCATGCAACGCTGCGCCCAGATGGCGGCGGTGGAGTCGGCGGCGGACGGGCTGCACTGGGTTTACTCCCCGATGGTGGATATCTCGCAGGACCCGCGCTGGGGCCGGGTGGCGGAGGGCGCGGGCGAAGACCCGTGGCTGGGCGCTCAGATCGCGGCGGCGATGGTGCGCGGCTATCAGGGAAATGATCTCGCGGACCCTGCCTCGGTGCTCGCCTGCGTGAAGCACTTCGCGCTCTACGGCGCGCCGATGGGCGGGCGGGATTACCACACGGTGGACATGAGCCGCCGGGCGATGGAGGAAACGTATTTCCCGCCGTATCGCGCGGCGATCGACGCCGGGGCGCGGACGGTGATGACCGCCTTCAACGACATCGACGGCATTCCCGCGAGTGCTAACCGCTGGCTGCTCACCGAACTGCTGCGCGGGCAGTGGGGCTTCCAAGGCTGGATCGTGACCGACTACACCGCGGTGACGGAAATGAAAAACCACGGCACCGCCGCCACGGACTCGGACGCGGCGCGGCAGTCGCTGGACGCCGGGGTGGACATGGACATGGTGTCGGAAGCTTTTCTAGCAGGGCTGCCGGGATTGGTGGAATCCGGAGCGGTCAGCGAGACACAAATCGACGCCGCGGTGCTGCGGGTGCTGGGAACGAAGTGGGATCTCGGGCTCTTCCGCGATCCCCTCGCCCGCTGCAATCACGAGTCCGCAATTCATCCGAGCCCGGAAAACAGGAAGCTCGCGCGTGAGGCGGCCCGCGAGTCGATGGTCCTCTTGAAAAACAAAGGCGGTCTGCTGCCGCTTTCGAAACACCAAAACATCGCGCTCATCGGCCCGCTCGCCGACAGCCGCCGCGACATGCTCGGCTGCTGGATCGCCGCCGGGGATGAAGCCCTCGCCGCCTCGCCGCTCGATGGATTCCGCGAAATGGCGGAGGTGGTTCACGCCAAAGGCTGCGGCATCAGCGAGGGCAACGAGGATTTGTTAGCAGACGCGGTCCGCGAGGCCAGCCAGGCCGACGTCGTCGTGCTGGTGCTCGGCGAATGCTGGCAGATGAGCGGCGAGGCCGCCAGCCGGACGGATATCCGCCTGCCGCAATGCCAGCGGGAACTGGCGAAACACATTCTGGAAACCGGCAAGCCCTGCGTGCTCGTCACGATGAGCGGACGCCCGCTGGAGCTGGCCTGGGAGGACTCGCAGTTTCCCGCCATCCTCCAGGCGTGGGCGCTCGGAACGGAAGGCGGCCACGCGCTGGCGGAGGTGATTTTCGGCGACGCCGCGCCGGTCGGAAAACTCACAATGGGCTTCCCCCGCCGCGTCGGCCAGCTGCCGATGACTTACCGCGAGAAACCCACCGGCCGCCCCTTCGACGCGGCGGTGCAATATTCCTCCAAGTATCTCGACGCGCCTAACGACGCGCTCTATCCGTTCGGCCACGGTCTGACTTACGGGGAATTCCGCCACGGCGCGGTGACCATCGACTCGCCGGAAATGCAGCCGGGCGGGACGGTCACGGTCTTCACGGAGGTCACGAATCTCAGCACCCATGCGGCGACGGAGACCTTGCAGCTTTAAATCCGCGACCTCGTCGCCTCGGTCAGCCGCCCGGTCAAGGAACTGCGCGGCTACCAGCGCGTGACGCTCGCCGCTGGCGAATCGCGGGTGGTTTCATTCCACATCACCGACGCGGACCTGAGTTTCCCGGGGCGCGATTTCCAGCCAGTGGTCGAGCCGGGGGATTTCGAGGCGATGATAGGCCCGAGCTCCGCGGAGCTGCGGACGGTGAGGTTTGTGCTGGGTAATTGACCCGGCGCGCCCTGCTTTCACGACAGGAGAGGATTCCATACCTTCTCGAAGCCGAAGCCTTTGAAGTCTCTCACATTCGCTGTGGCAAGCTTGGTGACGCCGTGATGCCGCAGGGTGACAGCTAGCCGGGCGTCGATGATTTGTTGAAATCCGGACTTCGTTTCAGAGGCCCATTTCCACAAATGGGAGGACACCCTCGAATCGTAGTCAACGCAGCGCCAAAGCGGATTGGTTTTCATGGCTTGGCAGTAATCCGCCGCTTCCCGGGCAGTGTAGGGTTTTAGAAAGACTGCCCCGTTGCGCAACTGCATGTAGAGTTCCACCAACACCAACTCGCAAACCACGAACTCATCCTCCAACGAGTCCAATTTAGAGAAAAATTCACGGGCCTTCGCATGACTCAGCGAGTCTGGATCGGCAGCATGGATGAAGAGATTCGTGTCTGCGGTGATCATGGTTGATTCGTCTGGAAGCGGTTCTCCATGGCGAAAGCCTCCGCGTTCACGGAAGAAGGATCAACGAGATGTCCGCCGCTGCCTCGCAATACCGGCATTTTCCAAGGTGTGGCCTCGTGAGTCGCCTCCGGACAACTCATGACATAGATTTCCATGCCGCGCCGGATGACCTCCGCCACGGAGATATCACGCAGTTGGGCGATGCTGCGGAGTCGGCCAAAAAGGGGTTCGGGCAGTTGAATTTGAGTGCGGGTCACGAATACAATCTAATGTCAGCATGAGATTGTCGTCAAAGTCATTTTCACGCTCTCTCGCGCCTTTTTGCGGCTCGAAATCTTCGGCCTGCTTTGCCCCGCCAGCCGCCGGACCTTTTCCCTTTGCCTTGCCGCGGGAATGGCTTACCAAGAGCGCCCCACCGCATGAGATTGTTCCGAATCCTTACTTTTAAAGAACTGAAGGGGTATTTCCTGACCCCCTTCGGCTGGGTCGTCCTGGCCTTCGTCACGATCATGCAGGGCGTCTCGCTGTCCACGGCGATGAAGGGCTTCCGCGACACGCCGGTGCGCGACAGCCTGGTTTACGTGACCTTCCACACGCCACTGTTCTGGTTCTATTTCCTGTTCATTTTTCCGCTGATCACCATGCGGCTGTTCTCCGAGGAGGAGCGCTCGGGGACTTTGGAAACGCTGCTCACCGCGCCGGTGCGGACCTGGCAGGTGGTGTTTTCGAAATACGCGGCGGCGATGATTTTCTACACCGTGCTGTGGATTCCGGGGCTCGTGCAGTTCAAGATGTTCGAATGGATAACGGATCTTCCGCCCGCCTGGACGCCAGGCGCGCTCGGCGGGGCGTTCACCGCGGTGATGCTGATGGGCGCGGCGTTCACCGCCATCGGCTGCCTGGCCTCGGCGCTGACATCGAGCCAGATCATTGCGGGGATTTTCACCATCGGGCTGCTGGTCATCCAGTATTTCATGGGATTCGTCACGGTCATCTGGGGCGAGTCATTCGCGGGCGCGCCGTTCTTCCATTACATTTCCTCGCAGCAACATTTGCACTACTTCGCCAGCGGATTGTTCGACACTCGGCCGATGGTTTATTTCCTGAGCCTCGCCGTCTTCGTGCTGTTCCTGACCTATCAAGTCGTTGACTACCGCCGCTGGCGCCGTTGAGTTTCCTGATTTTTTCATCATGTCCGATCCTTCCTCCGAGCCCCAGGCAAAACCCGCCCGCCCGCTGAACCGCTGGGGACTGGGCACGCTTTCCGTGCTCCAGATCGTCTTAGTCGCGATCATCCTCATCGCGCTGAACTATCTCGCAGCCCATCATTTCACCCGCGTGGATCTCAGCCGCGAGGCGGCTTACACGCTCTCCCCTGCCACCCGGAACTACCTCAAAAACAAGGCCGTCAGCGAGCGCGGGACGCCGATCAAGTGGATCATGGCCTTCCGCCGGAGCTCGCCGTTTTACGAACGGGTGCGGGCCCTCGCCGAGGAATACGCGCGCCTTTCCGATGGCAAGATCCTGTTGGAAATCGTCGATCCGCTCCGCAGCTCGGACCGCACGCAGGAGGTGACCGCCGCCTACGGGCTGCCGCTCACCAAGGACCTCATCGTCATGGACGCGCGGGCCGACGACGGGCCGGTCTCCACCGAGGACAAGAACGGCAACCGCATCCTGCACCCTAACGTCAAGCTCATCGTCGCCGACGACATGGCCGTTTACAGCACCGTCGATTCCCAGCGGAAAATCACCGGCTTCCAGGGCGAGGACGTCCTGACCGCCCGCCTCGTCGAGTCGATCGAGGGCCGGGCGCGCAAGATGGCTTTCCTCGCGGACAAGAGCCGGATCGATGCCGAGGGCGAGAATTCAGCGGCAAAATCGCTGCTCGACACCCTGCGTTTTCAAAACGTCGATCTCCGGGGCATTCATCTATCCGGCCTCGCGGAAATCCCCGCCGATGTCGAAGGCGTCGCGCTGGTCGCCCCGAAATACGATCTCACCGACGCTGAGCTCGCCGTGTTGGAAAAATACTGGACCACCCCGCGCTCGGCCATGCTGGTTCTGCTAGAGCCCGGCGACACGCTGCCTAAATTGCGGGCCTTCCTCCGTGGCAACGGCATCACTCCCCGACGCGACCGGGTGATTTCCCTCGTGGACCAGCGCATCGACACCACCGCGCGCGGCATCTTCACGGCCGGCATGGATTTCACCAAGGACTTCGCCGGCCAGGCCACCGTGTTCGAGGGCGCGACCTCATCGCTCGAAGTGCGCGAAGGCGCGGAGGATTTGATGAACAAGCGGGTGAACCCGATCGGCCTGATCCAGGCGGCGGACGGTTTCTGGGGCGAGACGAAATTCGGCGGGAAAGACACCGCATTCGATGAAAAGGAAGACACCAAGCCGCCTTTCTATCTGGCCGCCTGCGTCATCCGCGGCGCCGCCAGCGACGACCGCTTCGCCGCCGCGACCTCGCGGATGGTGGTCATCGCCAACACCGATTTCCTCGAGCCCAAGCAACAGCGCGCGGAGAACATCGACTTCCTCGCCTCGTCCGTGAACTGGCTGATGGACCGCCAGTCGCTCGCCGGCATCGGCCCGCGCTCGCTCCGCACCTACAAGATGCCCCTGCTCGACGCGCAGGTCTCCTTCATCAACCGGGTGAACCTGTTCTTCCTGCCCGCCTTCCTGATGCTGGCGGGAGCCTTCGTCTGGTCATCGCGCCGCGCCTAACTTGCCATGCGATCCCTCGGCTTCACTCTCATCCTCGCGCTGTTAGCCATCCTCGTCTGCGGGCTGGCTGGCTGGCAGTGGAAGGAAGGAAACTTCCACTCCGTGCTCGGCGCCCCCCCCGTCCCGCTCGGCGAGCGGATCTATTCCACATTCACTCCGGGCGAGGTGAAACACATCGAGATCTCCCGCAACGGCGTCATCGCCAGCTTCGACCTCCGCGAAAACGGCTGGCAGGCCACCCTGCCCTGGCAGGACCGCATGGACCCCCGCGCCGCCGTCAGCATCATCAATTTCACCCTCGGCCTGCGCGTCGAGGACTTCGCCGGCCGCGATGACATCGACGAACAAAAAGCCGGTCTCCGCGAAGGCTGCGTCAACGTCCGGCTGGAAGGGAAAAACCACATCCCGCTGGCGAGATACAAACTCGGCCGCCAGACCCCGTGGCTGGCCACCGTGAAGGACATCGAGAAGCCAGCGCCCACCGTTTTCATCCACCCCCGCGACCCAGGCCGCAAGCGCTTCATCTACTCCTGCACCGGCGACATTTCCCCGCTCTTCAAGGACGGCTTGAAATTTCTCCGCGACCACCGCCCGTTCTATTTCAACCCCATCGCCCTCCAGAAAATCCGCATCCGCGCCGAGCAGGGCGAACTCACCCTCGGCCGGGAAACCCCGCAAAGCCCGTGGCGCGTCGTCAAGCCGCTCGACCTCGCCACCGATCCCGCAGCCATCAAATCGCTCCTCGAAGGGCTCTACGAACTGCAGGCGGTGAAAATCTCCGACCGCGCCTCGGTCACGCTCCCGACCCATGGCACGCTCGCCAAATCCGGACAAATCGCCCTCTCCTCTTTCGGCTCGGATACCGAGTCGGTGCTGGAAATCTTCCCTCGCGAGACTCCCGAGTCACGCGACGTGCGCGCTTCTATCAGCGACCGGCCGGACACCATCTTCGACCTGCCGCTCAATCCCGAGCCGAACCTCGTCTCTCTGGCAGACCTGCCGCTCGCCATCAACGACCTGCGCGACGCCACCCTAACCAACCTCAACATCCAATCCCTGCGCGGCATCCTGATCCAGCCCGCCACCGGCGCGGAAATCCTCGTCTCACGCACGCCGCCGCAACCGTGGACCGCGAGCATCGACAGCCGCTCGCAGGAAGCGAACGAGGAACGCCTTTTCACCCTGCTCAAGGCCGTCACCGAAGGCCGCGCGATCGGCTTCGAAACCGACGCCGCCACCGACTTCACCCCGTGGGGACTGCACCGGCCGTTTTTAAAACTCAGCTTCCTCGGCAAGGACAACCAGGCGATCAACCTCGCCTTCGGCATCGACGGCAGGGGCGGATTTTTCGCCAACCGTCTCGGCACGCCGACGGTGATGCGCGTCGATCAATCGCTCGTCGCCTCCATCGCCGTGCGTCCCTACGAGTGGCGGCCGGCGCGGCTCTGGTCGCTCGACCGGGTCAACCTCATGGCCATCGAGCGCAAGTCGGGCACCGAGCCACCGCTGATGCTGCGCTATGATTTCAACAAAGAGGAATGGACCGCCAGCCGAGATGACAAGGACATCACCCCGTCGCTCGATCCGGCGCGGGCGAACTACATGTTAGGAATCCTCGAAGGACTCAAGGTCAACCGCTGGCTCTCGCCCGACGACGAGTCCGCCGCCAAGGCCCTGCTCGGTCCCACCCTCACCTTCAAGGTCATCGAAAAAACCACCAACGACACCGGCGACTTCACCGGGCTCGTCAGCCGCGAGATCACGCTCGCCCCCGGCAGCGCCGGCGCGAACCCGGCATTCTATTACGGCCGCCTCAAGTCCGACGCCCATCCCTTCCTGCTCGACCGCGACACCTACGGCAAGCTCGCCACGGATCTGTTTGAAAAGGAGTAGAAGCCCATCCTCCGATTTCCCTGCGGGATTTCAACTTGACGAATGAGGTAAATGGCACCACCAGTTACCACATGAATTATGCCACGACACTTGCAAGGACCAGCGTCTCGCTGGACACCGACACTTTGGCGAATTTGGACAGTCTCGCCAAACGCTGGTCCGTCTCGAAGGCGGAGGTGATGCGCCGCGCAATTCGCAAGATGAAGACCGAGGCGGATGCCGAGGACCAACGCCCCAGCCCGCTTCAAGCCTTGGAATGGCTGCAAAACGGCGCGGGCCTGAGTGTGGCCGAGGGCGCGGAATTCAAGGCAAACATCGAGGCCGAGCGCCAGGCGAAACGCTATTGGTGGGAATCATGATTTATCTGGATACCAATTTCCTCGTGGACCTCGTGACCGTCGGATCGCCCGGCGGCAGGAAGATTTCCACCTGGTTGGAGGCGGGAAAATCCGTGGCGACCAGCGCGGTCGCGTGGTCGGAATTTTGCAACGGCCCGCTGTCGAAGGCGCAAAAAGACGCGGCGTTCGCGGTGTTGGATCGGCAAATCACCGACTTCACCTGGCGGGAAGCGGAGGAGGCGGCGCGGCTTTTCAACCTGAGCGGCAGGCGGCGCGGCTCGCACGCGGATTGCATGATCGCCGCGGCCGCCATCGTTTCGGGCATGCCGCTGGCCACTTTCAACGGCGCGGATTTCCAGCGGTTGACACCTTTCGGTTTGCGGCTCGAAGGTTGAGATTGCCGGACGGGCCGGGGCATCTAGTCTCCGGCAAATGTTGAACCGCTTTTATGGAGCTTTTGACACGGAGCGGCGCTCGGGCGCCTGCGACGGGTCTGACTATCGGACCCCCTTCCAGATCGACCGCGACCGCGTGCTGCACACGCCCACGTTCCGGCGATTGCAAAACAAAACGCAGGTTTTCTGGAGCGGCGAGTATGATTTCTATCGAACCCGGCTGACGCACTCGCTCGAAGTCGCGCAGATCGGCAAGTCGATTTCCTACTGGCTCAAAAGCCAGCCGGACGGCCCGCTCGGCGACGATTTCTTCATCGACCCGGATCTGGTAGAGGCGATCTGTCTTTCGCACGATCTCGGGCACCCGCCCTTCGGCCACGCGGGCGAGCGGACTCTGAACCACCTGATGCGCGGGCATGGCGGCTTCGAGGGCAACGCCCAGACCTTGCGTCTGCTAACCGAGCGGATTTTCTCCGCGAAACGGGCCGGCATGGACCCGACGCGGGCATTTCTCGACGGCGTGCTGAAATACAAATCGCTGTGGACCGAACTCGGAAACCAGCCGGAGCACCACTTCATCTACGACGAGCAGCACGCCTACCTCGACTGGGCGATGGGAGGAAACGACTTCCCGCTCGAACTCACGCCCGGCAGGACGCGCGACAAGTTCAAGTCCATCGAGTGCCAGGTGATGGATTGGGCGGACGACACCGCCTACTCGCTCAACGATCTATCCGACAGCGTGCGCGCGGGGTTTCTCAACATCGAGAAAATCGAAAGCTGGGCGGAGAAACACAACGAGCCCGTCGGCCAAGACACGCCGCTCGGCGACCTGATGGCGGCGATCCGCCGCAAGCGCGTCGATCCATTCGTCGGCAAGCGCATCGGGAAATACATCCAGTCCACGCACTTGGCGACAGACGTGAATTTCCTCAGTGCCTCGACCAACCGCTACCGCTTCCGGTTGGCCATCGACGAGTCGGTGAAGGCCGAGTCCCGGATGTTCAAGCGCCTCGCGTTCGAGGTCGTCTTCCTTTCGCCGCAACTCAAGCAGCTGGAGCACAA
>CAMCUY010000017.1 GCA_945879075.1 Akkermansia muciniphila
TTTCTGGAGGAGCGACGCGGAATTCTACGCCACCGGCGCCCTCACCCCGCGCTCCAACTGCATCATGGATGTCAGTAAACTCATCGCAGCCGGCATCCGAATCCGCACCGTGGACGAGGCGCTCAGAAGCTCATTGGAAAACTGGACGCCGGCAAGACCATTGTGATCGCGGTCCACGGAGCCGCGCTTGGTCAGGCCGGGCCAGCGGACGATGAGGGCGCCGCGAGAATTGTTTGGGTAATTGTTCGACTTGGTGAAGGGGAAGGACACGCCGTCGTCTCCGCCGTAGGGCACGACGATCGTGTTTCCACTCAGCGGAGGCCGACTGGAGCATCAAGAATCTCGCGCATGACGAAGGCGCGGCGGACTTCTGCGGGATCCCGCAGACGCGCGCGGATGCTTGCCGGAAACTGCGTCGCGGGCTTCGCCACCCCTTTGGATGCGAGCCGCGCGCGGGTGGCCGCGGCACCGCCGGTGGTGGTGGCTTTGGTTTCGCGAATCTGGCGCAGGCGCTCGGCGAGGTCTTGCTGGTGCTTGAGGGCTTTGGCGGCCTCAGAGGCAGCTTCCATGTCATATCCCGCCTGCCGCAAAGGCGGCGGCACGGATGGCATGGTCGGCCGCTGCGGCTCGCCGTAGTCTTCATCCGGCGCGAAGACATCCTCGGGATTGTAAGTTTCCTCACGCTCCCGGGCTGCCTTGGCTTTGGCTTCAAGCACGCTTTTCACCAACGAGCCCACGCCTAGCAGGACGAGAACGACGATTTGAAAGTTATCGAAAATCCAGTTCATGGTGATTGGAATGGGATCAGGTGCCTTCCGGTTTCGAAATGTTAGTGCGCATCTGGGTGTCGGCTTTGACGTTCTCCATTTTGTAATAATCCATCACGCCGAGACGGCCGCTACGGAATGCTTCGGCCAGCGCGAGCGGCACCTGGGCTTCCGCCTCGACGACCTTCGCTTTCATTTCCGCGACGCGGGCGACCATTTCCTGTTCGAGCGCGACGGCGGCGGCGCGGCGGATTTCCGCCTGGGCTTGGGCCATGTTTTTGTTCGCCTCGGCCTGCGCCTCCTGGAGTTGGGCGCCGACGTTTTCACCGACATCCACGTCCGCGATGTCGATCGAGAGGATTTCGAAAGCGGTCCCGACATCCAAGCCGCGGTGCAGGACGACTTTGGAAATCGAGTCCGGTGACTCGAGCACGGTTTTGTAGCTTTCCGCCGAGCCGATGGTGGTGACGATGCCCTCGCCGACGCGGGCGATGATGGTTTCCTCCTTCGCTCCGCCGACGAAGCGGTCGAGATTGGTGCGGACGGTGACGCGGGCGCGGACTTTCACCTGGATGCCGTCCTTGGCCACGCCGTCGATGGTGGTCCGGCCGGACGCGGGATTCGGACAGTCGATGACTTTCGGATCGACCGAAGTGCGGACGGCTTCGACGACGCTTTTTCCGGAGCCCTTGGTGGCGAGGTCGATCGCGCAGGTGCGGTTCCAATCCAAAGCAATGCCCGCTTTATGCGCGGCGATCAGCGCCTGGATCGACGGGATGACATTTCCACCGGCGAGGAAGTGGGCTTCGATGTCGTTGATAGGAATCTCGATGCCGGCCTTCTTCGCGGTGATCCGCGCATCGACCACCATCCCGTATGGCACCTGGCGGAGTCGCATGGCGACGAGCTCGATGAATCCGACATAAGCGCCCGCAAGCCAGGCGCGGAGCCAGACGCTGAAGAAGGAAAGGATGATGCCGGCGAGCAGGATGCCGGCGATGGCGATGACGACGAGGATGATGGTGGGAAACATGGCGGTGGTGTTTGGTTAGTTTTTGGTGAGAGCGACAATGAGACGAAAATTGTCCGCGCCGATGATTTCGAGCGCGGAACCTGCGGGCGCCTGGCCCGACTGGCAGAAAGCTTCATAGCGGCGACCATCGACACGGACATAGCCGCTTGGCGAGAGCATGGTGAGCGCCTCGGCGGATTTTCCCACAAGCTCAAGCGCTTCCTCGCCGAAGGCCGCACTCACCGCGGTGATTTCACGGGTGAGGAAGGCGCGTTTGCCCAGCTTGGTTTTCGGCAAGATGCGGAATTCGAGGAAGATCGCGAGGCCGCCGATCACCAAGGCAGCGATGGCCGCCGTGATTCCACCAGCGGTTCCGTATTCCAGGAAGGCCATGACGCAGCCGCCGAACATCATCAACGCGCCGATCGAGCCGAGAATCCCGCCGGGCACGATCACCTCGACGGCAATGAGCAAAATCCCGATGACAAAAAGCAGAATGATCAACGTCATGACAAAGCCTCCACAATCAGGCTGAATTCCGCAAGTTCGGTGACGATCACCGGCGTACCCGCCTCCGCGAAACCCATCGCCAGCCGCGCCTCGTAGCGACGGCCGCCGATGTCCACCTGCCCGCTTGGGAAGAGCGCGGTGGCGGCGATGCCAGTCCTGCCAAGCAAGTCCACGGCGCTTGCTTCTCTCCCTCCAGTCAGCGGTCGCGCGACCATCGGCTGACCTGCCACGGCGGCGTTCAGGACCATTCGGTCCCACAGTCCGCCCTTCGGAAGGTACCTTAATACGACGATGAACAGCAACACCGCGAGGACCACGCCGGACAGGATGTTGACCAACGGCATCACGAACATGTCGCCGGAAATCGGAATCGGCTCACTGGGCCAAAGATCGGTCATCGCCCACACTAGTGACCCTAACATCAGCGCGGCACCGGACACCGCCAGCATCATCACGCCGGGGAAGAAGAACAGCTCGGCGGCGACCAAGGCAATGCCTAGCAGAAAAAAAAGGGCGGGTTCATGTCCTGAAAGCCCCGCAACGAATTGCCCGAAGAAGACCAAGCCCAGCAGGGAAATTCCGGAAATCCCAAACACTCCGAATCCGGGGGTCTTGAACTCGATGAACAGGCAAACCAGCCCGAGCCCGAGCAGCAGCGGAGTGATCCGGGTAAGATATTGCGCCAATCTTTCCGACCACGTGACTTCGAGGGTCTTGACCGAATAATTTCCCGCACCATGGAGCCGGTCCAGCAAGGCTTCGAGGTTTTCGGCGATTCCCGCGCCGAGCAGCGGTTGCGGCGGATCGCCGTAGGTTTTCACGGCCTCCTGCGCGGTTAGGGATAGCAACTCGCCTTTCTGTTTGATCACTTCGTCCCCGATCTTGAGTTCGGATTCCATGTCGATCATCGCCGAAATCACCTCTCCCCGATACCCCTTGCCCTCGGACATGGAGCGGACTCTGGCCTTGAGGTAGCTGACGATTTTCCCGCGCATGGTGCTTTCGATCTCTATCCCGGTGGCCAACACGGGAGCTGCCGCGCCGATGATCCCGTCGGGCGCGAAATAGATTTCATCGGTGCCTGCGGAAATGAGCGCTCCCGCGGAAATCGCCTCGCGGTTGATGTATGTCACGGTTTTTCCCGGAAATTTTCCGAGCGCCTTGAGCATATCGAAGGTGACTTCAAGCGAGCCGCCGGGCGTTTCCATATCGAGGACGATGGTGTCCACCTTGTCCTCGATGGCTTCCTTCAAGCCGCGGCGTAGAATGTAGAGCTCGGGTTTCGCGATCTGACCGCGGATCGGAATAACCACGACTTTGGCCGGTGTGGCCTTGGAAACGGGCTGGTCTCGGGACAAAAATCCCGTGGACAGAAGTCCGAGCATTCCCGTGACAATGCTGAAAAATCCACGTTTCACCCTTCAATCCATACCGGAAAGCGGACGTGTATGCAAGCTCGCGCCTATTGGAAGATGGAGCAAAGTTTCCATTCCACCGGACCGATCCACGGAAGCCCCGGTAGCAGGGACAACTGTGGACGGCCCCGACCGGGAGTTCTGAACATCAGGCAGGCTTGTTAGCGCCCGCGTTGCGAATCTGGTCGAAGGTGCCTTCGATGAGTTGCTTGCCTTGCTCGCCGAGGTTTTGATAGATGGTGGACATCGTCTGAATCGTGCTGGCAGCCGGACCGGCGAAGGTGAACTCGCAGTTGGTCACCTCGCACTGGTTGAGGGCGAAGGGTCCGTAGCCGAGGACGACAAAGCGGCAGTTGGTGAATTCGCAGCTTTCGTATTCGTGGAAATCGAGGACCACTTCTTCGTTGGCGAATTTGTTTTTGGTGATTTTCATCTGGTTTCAAAGGTTTGTGTTCGAGGTTTTCCGCGTCCATGACTTTCCATGGAGCAACGAGGCTGGGATTCAAGATGCTGGACTGGATTTGTCCACCCTTTGAATTTGATTCCGATCAAAAAACCCGGCTGTCCAGTTGGAAAACCTGGCCGGAGGTGTGGGGGAGATCTTCGTGGAGATGGCGGATGAATTTCGCGACCGCCGCGGGGGCGTTGAAGCGACGCAAAGCGTGGTCTGCCAGAATTTCAGCTTTCCGCGCGTTGGACACGGTTTCTGTCATCCGCGTTTCCATGAATCCCGGAAGAACCGCGTTCACCCGGATATTCGACGGCCCATGTCTGGTTGCCAGATCGGCGACCAATCCGAGCAAAGCCGCTTTTGACGCGGCATAAGCGGATTGTCCGGCGGACGGATGAAGCGCGGAATAACTGGAAATGAAAACGATGTGACCATGTCCTTGCCGGATCATTCCGGGCAAAGCGGCTGCGGCGCAATCCGCAGCGCCTTGATAGTTCACCGAGAAAACCTCGTCCCACTGATTTTCCCGTATGCGGCCCAAAGGAGCATCCCGAATGATCCCGGCGGCACACACCAGCAAATCAAGCGGTCTAGACCCAAAGTAGCTTCCAATGGTTGCTGTGTCTGTCACATCAAGTGCGCTGCGATCCGGTGTCCCGACTACCCAGCCGGACTCTGCGAAACTCGCTGCGAGCGCTTTTCCCAAGTCGCCTCCGGCTCCTGTGATGACCAAGTGTTTCACGTGTGCCGATGGTGCGACGGTTCGCTTAAGTCCCGCAAGTGTGGCGATTTTCAAGAACACGGGAAAAAGCTGGGAATAACATCGGGACGGACGGGCGAAACTCTCTTGGATTTCAAAACGCAGGAGGTCATTCCTGTTTTATGCAGTGCCTTACCCAGCTTGTTCCTGCCGTGGAACCCTTATGGTTACCACGGGGAACAAGCAATTTTCCGGTTTATTCACACTATGAAGAAGAAGATCTTATAAGTTCAAAAATGAAGAAATCATCAAGAAGAGGAGGGAGGAAATTACCCGGGTTGATCCTGATTAAGCGCCTTCTTGAAGGGATGAATTTTCAATAAAGAAGCCTCCCAGCGCCGTGCTGAGAGGCTTTGAATGATCGGATTGGAGTCCGGGTGGGGTGAGAAACTCCAAAGGTTCAGAGGAGCATTAGCGCGGGTTGCTCGACGAGCTTCCTGACTTCCGAGAGGAACTGGGCGGCGACCGCGCCATCGACCACGCGGTGATCGCAGGAAAGTCCCAGATTCATGCGGAGGCCGGGCATAACTTGGCCGTTTTTGACGATGGGTTTTTCGATGGCAGCACCAACGGACAGAATGGCGGCTTGCGGTGGATTGACGATCGCGTCGAAGGATTGGATGCCCCAGGCTCCGAGGTTGGAAACGGTGATGGTGCCGCCGTCGAATTCATCGGGCTTGAGTTTCTTGTCCTTGGCACGGACGGCGAAGTCTTTGACGGCTCGGGAAATGGCGAGGAGGGATTTGGACTCGGCTTGTTTGATGACTGGAGTGACCAGGCCGTCTTCGACTGCGATGGCGACCGACAACCCGACGTGTTTGTATTTTACAATGTGGTCGCCGGCGAAGGAGGCGTTGATAGCCGGCACTGTTTCGGCGGCGTTGATGACTGCTTTGAGGATGAAGTCGTTGACGGAGTATTTGTTGCCGTGTGTTTTTTCTGCCTGTTCGTTTACTTGCGCTCGGAGTGCCATGAGTGGCGCGGCGTCTACTTCGACGTGTAGGTAAAAATGGGGTATGGTGGTCTTGGAGGTGAGTAGGCGCGAGGCGATGATTTTGCGCATCGAGCTGAGCTGGATGATTTCGTCGCCCTCCTTGGCTGCTGGAACAATGGCCTGGGGTGCGGTGGCTGGGACGGGGGCGGGAGCGGCCGCTTTGGATTTGATCGATGCGGCGAGGGCGGAGGCGGCGGCGGCTTCGGATGAGGGGGCGGCGGGTCTGGCAGGTGCGGCTGCGGTAGCTTGGATGTCGTTTTTGACAATGCGGCCGGCGGGGCCTGAGCCAGTAACGGTGGAAAGGTCCACCCCGAGATCGGCAGCGATCTTGCGGGCGAGGGGTGATGCCTTGATGCGGTCTCCGCTGGCAGAAAGGGTCGTAGCGGCAGGCATTGTCGCGGGAGCGATGCTGGCTGGAACAACGGCTGTCGTTTGAGGTGCCGGAGTGTGGGTTGCCTCGGTGTCTCCATTGAGCACGGCGAGAACCCCACCGATCGGGGCTTTTTCTCCCTCTTGGATCAGGATTTCAGTGATGACTCCATCATCGAAAGCTTCCATTTCCATGGTCGCTTTGTCGGTTTCGATTTCGGCGAGAATGTCACCGATTTCGACGGAATCGCCGACTTGTTTGTGCCATTTGATAAGGGTGCCCTCGGTCATGGTATCCGAGAGTTTTGGCATTTCGATGTTCACAGACATGGTGTTGATAGGTGGTGGAGTCGGGGTGAGAATGGGAAAATGTCAGGGCATTTCCAGTCTTTTTACGGAAACAAAAAGCGCGGGGAGTTCGGGACTCCTCCGCGCTTGGAAAAATGATCGAATGACCTAATCAAGGTTTGACGACAACCGGACCGAGGGGAAGCGGTTTCATCGTTGGAATCAGGCCGATGTTCGGGCTACCGACGGAGCCTTGGGCGCTGGCCATCCGCATGGTCGATTCCGAAGTGCTGCCGCAGCAATCCTTTTTCGGGCAGTAGAAACGGGCGCATTGTCCGCAAGGGATACGGACTTTTTTCGTGACGGTTTTGTAACGAGGCACTTTTTCCTCGATGGTTTGAACCATGCCGCCCTTGCCGCTTTTCGCGTCGCCGGCTGTGACCACTTGTTTGGTGACGATGTCATAGCCGCAGGTTTTCACCTGGCGGGTCTCAGTGCGGTAGCCAGCCGTTTGGCTGCTGCCGGTGCCGAACATCGAGCAGCAGGAGGAGAAGCCGAGGGAAACGGCGGCGAGGGACACGAGCAGGAGTAGGTTTTTCATGGTGAGCAATCGATTGAGGAAAATTTACAGGCAGCAGCACGAGGTCAGACTGAGAGCTAGGGCGGCGGCAGTGATGACGATGGTAAAACGTGTGAACATAGCAGTTATGCTAGGAAGGGGAGCGAGCTTGGCAACCAAAAAGAGCGTGCAGATCCGCGGAGTTGATTTTGAGGATCAAGCCATGGACAGGACTTTGTCCACAATCCGGCGAGGGTTTGGAAGTTGTTCATGCTCAATGTGTGGCGAATAAATCGCCGGGGCATCGATCGAGCAAACCCGCTTGATAGGAGCATCGAGATAATCGAAGGCGTGTTCTTGGATGAGCATGGCGACCATTGCGGAAACTCCGCCAAAGGGCTTGGACTCATCGACGAGAACGACACGGTTGGTTTTCATCACCGATTTGAGAATGGCGTCCTGATCGAGCGGGCGGATGGAGCGGAGGTCGAGGACCTCGGCGTTGATGCCGTGTTCGCTTTGGAGGATTTCGGCGGCGGCCAGGGAGTGAATGACGGAACGGCCATGCGCGATGAGCGAGACGTCCGAGCCCTCGCGTTTGATATCTGCGAGCCCGAGCGGGATGACGAAATCTCCGTCCGCTGGATCAGGAACCTCGCCGGTGGTGCCGTAGAGCAGGGTGTTTTCCATGACATAGACCGGGTCGTTGTCGCGGATGGCGGCTTTGATCAGGCCTTTGACGTCGGCCGGGGTGGCGGGCGCGCAGACTTTCAAGCCGGGGAACGCGGCGAACAATCCTTCCGGAATGTGCGAGTGGGTCGCGCCGACACCGGTGCCGCCGTTGGCCGGGCCGCGGACGACGATGGGGCAATTGCACAAACCGCCGGACATGTAGCGGACGCAAGCGGCGTTGCTGACGAGTTGGTCGAAAGCCACGGAATGGAACGACCAGAACATGAGTTCCATCACCGGGCGGACGCCGAGCATCGATGCACCGATGCCCATGCCGATGAAGCCGGCTTCGGAAATCGGGGTATCGACGACGCGCTTGTCGCCCCATTTTTTCCAGAGGCCTTCGGTGACTTTGTAAGCGCCGTTGTATTGGGCGACTTCTTCGCCCATCAGGACGACGTTCGGATCGCGGGCGAGTTCTTCATCAAGACCTTCACGGAGGGCTTCACGGTAGGTGAGAATGCGAGACATGGAAAATTACGGAATGGAGATTGTGAAAATGGATGATCAAGAAAACTCAATCGTTGAAGAAATGGCGGCCGATTTGGGATGCCGGGGTGTTGTGGTCGGATTCCCAGTAAACATCGGTGCTGATGTCCGCGATCGTCGGGGCGGGCGATTCTTCGGCGAATTTCACGGAAGCAGCGGCCTCGTCGGCGGCGGCTTTGTTGATGGCAGTCGCGCTTTCCTCGGTCAAAACGCCCTCTTCGATGAGCCGGCGACGGAAGACCGCGATGGGATCGTGGTTCTGTTTGTAGTTCTCGATTTCCTCGGGAGTCCGGTATTTCTTGTGGTTCGCGTCCGCAATGCTGTGGCCGTAGTAGCGGTAGGTGTCGATTTCTAGGACCGTCGGCTTGTGCTGTTTGCGGGCGCGTTCCATGGCGATGTGGGTCTTGGCGCGGACTTCGTAGATGTCCGAGCCGTCGATCACGTCCCACTCGATGGCGTAGGCTTCGGCGCGTTGGGCGAGGCAGCCGCTGAAGGCGGAGGAGCGTTTTTGGGAGGTTCCCATCGAGTAGCCGTTGTTTTCGATGACGTAAACGACGGGGATTCCGAACAGGGCGGCGATATTCAGCGATTCATGGAAGGCGCCTTGGTTGACAGCACCGTCGCCGAGGTAGCAAAGGCAGCAGCCTTCTTTGCCGAGATATTTCAGGCCGTAAGCCAAGCCGAGGCCGAGGGGAGTCTGGCCGGCGACAATCCCGTGACCGCCCCAGAAGTTCTTGTCGGGAGCGAAGAAATGCATCGAGCCGCCCTTGCCTTTCGAGCAACCGGTCTGCTTGCCATACATTTCCGCCATGCACTCGTTCATGCCCATGCCGACGGCCAGCGCGTGACCGTGGTCGCGGTAGGCGGTGATGAAATGGTCGTCCGCGCCGCCGAGGGAAATCGTCCCGACAGCCACCGCTTCCTGGCCGATATAGAGATGGAGGAAACCGCCGATTTTGCCGGCTTGGTAGTATTTCAGGCCTGCCTGTTCGAATCGGCGGATCCGAACCATTTGCGCGAATAGCTCGATTTTCCGCTCGGTCGTGAGCGCTTGGTTGATGGGCGAGTCGGCGAAATCGAGTTTATTGGAACTGGCGCGGGTCATGGTGGCGTTGAGAAATGGGAAACAAGGAGGATCGCTTACTTGGTGGCGAGAACGTCGCGCACCGGAAGGGAGGATTTAGGAAGCCGGACTTGGGCGACGGCAAAGATGGCGGTGAAGAGCAGATTGGCGGCGGTCAGATTGCGCAGGAAAACCCAGGAAGGGATTTTGCTGCCAAGTGGGCCGGCCCAGATGGATTGGTACAGGCCTTCTAGATTCTTGGCGTAGAGCGGATCGGTGATCCATGCGGCGCCGCAGGTGATGAGGTGGAAGGCGAGGGCGGAGACGGCGGAACCGAGAAGCAGGGTAGGGAGGCTACGATGGGCGAGTGTCTTGCCGATGAAGAAAATGGCAACCAAGGCGAGGCTGGTGCTCGCGAAATCCAGCGGGTTGGCGGTGTGACCGAAGCCGAGAGGGAAAGTCACCGCCCACACCGCGAGTGGAATGGCAAAGCCGCGCCAGCCGGGTGCGAGCAGGGCACCGCAGAAAAACAACGCGCCGAGCGGTTGGAAATTCGGCTGGGACTCGGGAAGCATGCTTCCCAACACACGAAACGCGACGATGAGTCCGACGATTAGGCAAAGTGGGAGATAGCGGTGCATGACGGTTGAAGAATTGTGGATTTTTCGGAGCGCGGCTAGACCAAAATATTGGTTTGAGTGAGGTTTTTTCATTCCCGTGCGGCCGGTGGCGGATACCGCCGTTCCGATCTCGCCCTGCGGTGCCTTCTGTCAGGTACTGGCTGAGTTCGGGGTGTCGCGGGTCATCCTCGCGAACCGGAACGAGCGGGTGGAGTTCCTCTTGGGGGAGCTTTTTCTCCGGGCGTCGGCAGGAATTCTTGACCGTCCGAAGTGAAATTGTTCCACGTGGAACGCCACCGTTTCCGAGCTTGAGCCCCGGCCGGGAAGCTCTATGTTGCGCGTCCCGCGATGTTTCGATACCCCAAGTGCTACGATGTGATTGTGATTGGTGCCGGCCACGCCGGCGTCGAGGCCGCGATGGCCGCCGCCCGCCTCGGCGCGGAGGTGGCCGTGCTTACCCAGAATCTCGACACCATCGGCCAGATGTCGTGCAATCCAGCAATCGGCGGGCTCGCCAAGGGCCACATGGTCCGCGAGATCGACGCGCTCGGTGGAATCATGGGATTGAACACCGACGCCACCGGCATCCAGTGGCGGATGCTGAACGCTTCGAAAGGCCCCTCGGTCCGCGCCCCGCGCGCCCAATGCGACAAAAAAGCTTACCAATTCCGAATGAAGCGCGAGCTCGAGGCGATGCCCGGAGTGGAAATCCACCAAGGCAACGTGGCCGACCTCTTGGTGGAAAATGACCGGATCACCGGAGTCACGACTTCCCTTGGGATGCAAATTTGCGGCCAATCCGTCATTCTCAGCGCCGGCACGTTCATGGGCGGGCTGATGCATGTCGGTCTGAAAAACGAAAAGGGCGGACGGATGGGGGACGCGACGTCCAATGTTTCCGAGGCTCTCAAGCGCCTCGGCTTCGAGGTCGAGCGCTTCAAGACCGGCACGCCCTGCCGTCTGAATGGCCGTTCCATCGATTTTTCCCGCTGCGAGCGCCAGGAAGGTGACACACCCGTGCCCAAGTTCAGTTTCATGGCGGACACCCTGCAAAAGGGAAAAGACGACATCTTCTCGCTCAACCCGTGGGGCGATCCGCTGTTCCACGTGGAACAAATGCCGTGCTGGATCACTTACACGAATCCCGCCACCCACGCGGTGATCGCCGCGAATCTCCACCAGTCGCCAATGTATTGCGGGGTGATTGAGGGCGTCGGCCCGCGCTATTGCCCGTCGATTGAGGATAAAGTGGTCCGTTTCGCGGAAAAGGAGCGCCACCAGGTGTTTCTTGAACCGGAGGGCCGCCACACCCTGGAATACTACGTGAATGGCGTTTCAACCTCCTTGCCTTACGAGGTGCAGCTGGAGTTTCTGCGATCCATCGTCGGCTTGGAGAAATGCGAGATTCTCCGCCCCGGCTACGCGGTCGAGTATGACTACTGCCCGCCCACCCAGCTCCGGCCGACATTGGAAACGAAGCGGGTCGAGGGTCTTTATTTCGCCGGTCAGATCAACGGCACGTCCGGTTACGAGGAAGCGGCAGGGCAGGGGCTCATCGCAGGCGCGAATGCCGCTCTCAAGGCGTTCGGAAAACCGCAGTTCATCCTCGGTCGCGACGAGGCCTACCTCGGCGTGATGGTCGATGATCTGGTGACCCGTGGCTGCACTGAGCCTTACCGGATGTTCACCAGCCGGGCCGAATACCGCTTGCTGCTGCGCCAGGACAACGCCGACATCCGACTCACCCCGAAGGCCGCCGCGATTGGATTGGCAAATGGGGAGCGCGTCCGCCGGGTTCAGGAAAAACTCGTGGGCTTGGAGAAAGCCGAGTCTTTCATGCGCCAAGCGGTGCACGAAGGCGTCAAGCTCGACCAATGGTTCCGCCGCAGTGAAAACTCATGGGAAACCCTGCCCGAATCGCTGCTCGCGGAGTTCCAGACCGATCTTTGGCCCTTGATTGAGACGAATTTCAAATACGAAGGCCACCTCGGCCGTCAGCAAACCCAGATCGACCGGATGTCGCGGCAGGAAGGAAAACGCCTTCCCGAAGACCTCGATTATTCCGCGATCCTCGGCCTGAAAAAGGAAGCCCAAGTCCGATTTACCGAGATCCGCCCGGCCACCCTCGGTCAAGCCGGCCGCATTCCCGGCATCACCCCGGCCGACCTCGCGATGCTGCTGGTCTGGCTGGAAAAACTCGGCCGCGAGGAAATCACCGCCGCCGTCGATGAAGCATGATGCTTGAGATCGATCTTCCCATTCGTGCGGCTACGGAAACCGCCGCCGCCCACGGGATCCTCCCGGACCGCTGCGACATCCTGCAAAATGGCAGCACACTGGTTCTCCGGCTCTCGGAAACGCTGGTTGCCCGGGTGGTGACCGACCTTGATGGACCGCGACAGGGCGGCGAGTGGTTTGCGCGGGAAAACGCTGTCGCTCAGCACCTTGCGAGTCATGGAGCACCGGTCGTCCCGCTGCATCCCGGGATTACGCCCGGTCCGCACCAGCATCTGGGCTACACGCTCAACTTCTGGCAATATGTCACCGCTATCGACGTCGAGGCGGATTCTGCGGCGATCGGCAAGACCCTCCATCACTGCCACGCGCTCCTGCGAACCTTCAGCGGGCAGCTTCCCAAGCTCGCCATCCTCACCGAGAGCCTGGCCTTGCTGGACACCTTGGAGCGACGAGGGCTTTTTCTTCCGGCCACGCTGCGGTTGCTGGAGAAACATCTTCTTTTCTCGATCGACGTGCTCGGCAGCTTTCCACTTCAGCCGCTTCACGGTGATGCCCATCCCGGCAACCTGATCAACACCACGGTCGGCCTGTTGTGGACGGATTGGGAGGACACCTTTCTCGGCCCGGTCGAGTGGGATCTCGCCTCCATCATCTGGAACGCCCGCATCCTCGACGAAGATCACGAAACCGCCGACCAAATTCTGGAAGCCTATCGCCAATCCGGCGGCCACATCGACCCGACCGCGCTCCATCACAGCCTGATCGCCCGCGCCGCGGTGATGAGCGCGTGGTATCCGGTGCTTTACCCGGACCCGTCCCCTGAGCGGCGGCTCAAACTCCAACGGCGACTCGACTGGCTCGAACATGCGGCAGATTGACCGTTTCCGCCGGGCTTCAGGGGCCTCCGGAACCCGCAAGCAATCATAGTAAATGATTGAAAATCAATTGTTTAGGAGAATTATTCTATCCAGTCGTCTGGAAGATTTCCAAAATTTAAAGGCCTGTCGAATCGCAGTCGTAAGGCATCGGACTGAAGTCCTGGACTACTTTTAGTGCAGATTCGAGATGGTCTGGAAGATGGCGGTGATCATCAGATAGGCCATGGTGCCGATGAGGCCGGCCATGATGATGAGCACGGTGGGCATGACGAGCGCCATGATCCGTTGAAGGCTTTTGTCGAGCTCCTTGTCGTAGCGCTCTGCGGCGCGGCGCAGGGAGAGATCGATTTTTCCGGTTTGCTCGCCGACGGAAATCATGTCGATGAGCAGCGGCGGGAAGGCGCCGTTGCGGATGAGCGCTTTGGAGAAGGAACGGCCGTCGCCGACTTGGGCGATGACCTTGTCGAGCTCGCCGCGCAGGCCGCGGTTCTGGGTGGCGTCGCGGGAGAGTTCGAGCGCGCGGAGCAGCGGCAGGCCGTTGCCGACGAGGTTGGCCATGGTTTCGAGGAACTGGACATAGAAGCGGCTGGTGATGACCGGGCCAACGAGCGGCAGCTTGAGTTTCATCCGGTCCCAGGCGGGCTTGTTAGCGTCGTTGTCCTTCCAGGCTTTGAAGAAGATGAGGGAGGCGATGAGGGTGAGAAGCATGACGATCCACCACTTCTTGATGAACGCGGACGCGCCGATGAGGATGGCGGCCCCGAGCGGCATTTTCCCGCCGCTGGTCTGGATCAGCGCGGTGAGCTGCGGGATGAGGACGGTGATGAAAATGATGGAAACCCCGATGCCCGCGAGGATCAGGAAGGCCGGATAGATCATCGCGAGGATGAGGCGCGCCTGGAGCTCGGCGAGGGTTTTGAGATAGTGGGCCTGGCGCTTGAGGATGTCGTCAAGCGCGCCGGACGCCTCGCCGGCGGCGGCAAGCGAGCAGTAGAGCGGGCCGAAGCTGGGGCTGACTTTTTTGAGGGCGACGGAGAAATTCACCCCGTCGCGCACGATCTGGCGGATCTTGAAGGAGACGGCCTTGAGGTTGCCGAGCTCCTGACGGTTTTCCATCGACTTGAGCGCGGGTTCTAACTGGAGGCCGGCGCTGAGCATGTCGGAGAGCTCTTCGGTGAAGAGCACGACCTCCTGGCGCTTGAGTTTGATCGGCCCCTCGGGAATCACGTCGTCTCTGGCATCGGACTTAGCTCTGGAACGATCGGGTTCCTCGGTTTTCGCTTTGGTACCGCCACTGGATTTTTTGGCGGAAACCGCTGCGGTGGTTTCCTTGAGATTGACCGGCTGGAGGCCTTTTCGATCCAGAACGCGCAAGGCCTCGGGACGGTCCGCGGCGTCGATCTCCCCGGTGGTGACGGAGCCGTTAGCGGCGAGGGCTTTGTAGGCGAAAAGAGGCATGAGAAATGATAGATGGAACGCTCAGTCGGCGTTCATGCTTTTAAGGATTTTCCGGGCGAGGTTTTCCTTGATTTCGTTTTGTCTTGGAACTGTTTCAGTCACTCCGGTCTTCGGGTTGGTCCATATCGAGTGTGCGGCACCCTCGCGTTTCAACAAGCAGCCTGCGATGCGGAGTTTGCGTTCCAAGTCACGTCGTTTCATCCAATGAGAAGTGTTTCACGAATCGCGTCGTCCGGGAGACCGCGGAGAATATCGGCGGTGCGATCCTCCAAAAGGAGCTCGATCGCCTGTTTAAGACTCAGCTTGGTTTCCTCGACGGTTTCGCCCTGACCGTTCGCACCCGGAACCTCCGGGCAAATCGCCCAGTAACCTCCGGATGGATCGGGCTCGATGATGGCGGTGAGTTCGGCTTTCATGGGTGGGAAGGTAAGGGAGAGAAATACAAATCGAAACACCTATTCCCCGCCGCCGATGTCGGAGGAGGTGACGGAGATGACTTCCTCGATGGTGGTTTCGCCCTTCATCACCTTGTGCCAGCCGTATTCGCGCATTGGGATATAGCCGTCGCGGACGGCTTGGGCACGGAGCTCGACGGCTTGGGCGCGGTGCGCGACGAGTTCCTGCATCGGCTGGGTGAGCAGGATGATTTCGTAAATCGCGAGTCGGCCGGAAAAGCCGGTCATGCGGCAGCGGTCGCAGCCTTTCGGCGCATAAACGTGGCCGGGAATGTGCAGCGGAATGCCGAGCTCGCGCTTGTCCTGCTCGGAAACCTCGCGCGGGGTTTTGCAATGCGGGCAAAGTTTCCGGACGAGGCGTTGAGCCAAAAAGGCGCGCACGGCGGCGGAGACGAGAAACGGCTCCACGCCCATGTCGATGAGCCGGCTGATGCCGCCCATCGCGTCGTTGGTGTGGAGCGTGGAGAACACCAAGTGACCGGTGAGCGAGGCGCGGATGGCGATTTCCGCGGTCTCTAGGTCGCGGATTTCCCCGATCATCACGATGTTAGGATCGGCCCGGAGAATCGAGCGCAGCGCGGTGGCGAAGGTCAGGCCGATCTCGTTTTTCACGGCGATCTGCATGACGCCGGTGAGCTTGTTTTCCACCGGGTCCTCGACGGTGACGATGCGCCGCTCGGGGTGGTTCACCTCGGTGAGGAACGAGTAAAGACTGGTCGATTTACCCGATCCGGTCGGGCCGGTGATGAGGATGATGCCGTTAGGAAGGTGCAGGAGAGACTCGATTTTCTTCAACACGAAAGGCTCCATGCCGAGCTTGGCGATGTTGAATTTCTCCTGGTTGAGGAGTCGCAGGGAAACGCTCTCGCCCTCGACGGTCGGCACGGTGGCAACGCGGACGTCGATGGTCGCGCCTTCGAACTGGAGGTTGATCCGGCCGTCCTGCGGCACCCGGCGCTCGGCGATGTCGAGGCGCGCCATGATTTTCAAACGGGCGATGACCGAGCTTTGCAGCGCCTTGATGTTTTCCGGCACGGCGATCTCGATCAGGCGGCCGTCGATCCGGTAGCGGATGCGGAGATTCGTGCTGAGCGGCTCGACGTGGATGTCCGTTGCGCGCTGGTCGAGCGCCTCGCGGATGATCTGGTTGACGAACTTGACCACGGAGGCTTCCTCGTCGTCGTCCTGGTCGATGACGTTGGCCTCGTCCTCGCCGCTTTCGATCTGATCGTAGTCGAAATCGCGGCCTTCGAGGATTTGCTCGAAGGTGTCCGCGCCGACCCCGTAAAGGCGGCGTAGCGCTTCATAAAGCCGCTTGCGGGAGGCCATGCACCAGTCGATGGGCAGCGCGAGTTCCTGCGCGGCGGCTTGGCGGGCGACCAGATTGAAGGGGTCGAACGTGCAGAGCTTCAGCCGCTTGTGATCGCCCTCGCCGGTGATGGCGACGGGCAAAAGGCGGTGCCTCAGCGCCAGCCGCGGGCCGCAAGCCTCGCGCAACGGCAACGGCACTTCCGCCAGCGGGATGCTGTCGAGCCACTCGATGCCGAGGTCGTGCGCGAGCTCGCGCATATAGCGCTCCTCATCGACCACGCCAGCGTCGAGCACGTCATCGATGGGCGAGCGCTGGCGTTGGGCGGCGCCTCGAAGGACTTCGGTAAGCGCGGGAATGTCCTCGCAACCAGTGCGACGAGCAGGTTCGATCAAAAGCTGGGTCATGAGTGGCGACTTCTTGTCGCTCAAAAGCCGCCCGCCCGCAACCTTGTCTCTCGAAATTGCACAAATAGCCTGCGGCGAGGCGGGATTTCACGTGCGGTCCGGGCTATTTCCTGCATCGTTTCGGGCGTGTCGTATCTGGAAATCAAAAACCTCCACACCCATTTCAGCCAACGGACCGGCTCGGTGTTTTCGCCCGGCAAGCACGTCGTCCGCGCGGTGGACGGAGTGAGCCTGAGTCTCGAAAAGGGCGAGATTCTCGGCCTCGTTGGAGAATCGGGCTGCGGGAAATCCACCTTTTCGCGCACCATCATGCAGCTCATCCCGGCGACTTCCGGCACGGTGGTGCTCGATGGCGAGGACCTTTCCGCGCTCGCCCCGGCGGAAGTCCGCAAGCGGCGGCTGGATTTCCAAATGGTTTTCCAAGATCCCTACGCCTCGCTCAACCCGCGGATGACGATCTTCTCCACCCTCGCCGAAGCCGTCCGCCAGCGCCATCCGAAGCTGAAGGGCGACGCGCTCTTCCACCGCGTGGAAACGCTCATGGCCACCGTCGGCCTCGATGCGAAAGTCATGCGCAAATACCCGCACGAATTCTCCGGCGGCCAACGCCAGCGCATCGCCATCGCCCGCGCGCTCGCCCCGGAACCGAAGCTCGTCATCGCCGACGAACCGGTCTCCGCACTCGATGTCTCCATCCAGTCGCAGATCCTCAATCTCATCACCTCGCTCCAGAAAGACCTCGGGCTGACGATGATTTTCATCTCCCATGACCTTGGCGTCGTCCACTACATCGCCGACCGCATCGCCGTGATGTATCAGGGGAAAATCGTCGAATCCGGCCCCGCCGGAAAGGTTTTCCACGAGCCGCAGGCCGACTACACCAAGCGCCTGCTCGCCTCAATCCCGCGGCTGGCTGCGAATGGTTAGGCCGTCCGCTTCCAGCGCGGCGCGCAAGTTCCGCAGGATTTCCACCGCCGTCGGCCCGTCGCCGTGGACGCAGAGGGAATCGACCTTGCCGTTGGAAACGATCGCCACCGCCTGGGCCACCGCGTCGGCCACGTTGGCAATCACCGCGCCCGGCTCGGCCCGCGGCATCAGCGAGCCGTTTTCCAGATAGCGGCGGTCCGCGAAACCTTCCGCGCAGATCGCCAGCCCGGCGGCCCGGCCGGCAGCGGCGAGTTGGCCCGCGGGCGGCGCGTAGAGCGTCAATTCAGGCGAAATGGAAACGATCCCTTCCACCACGGCCGCGGCCAGCGCCGCATCGCGGTCCGCCTGATTGTAGAGCGAGCCATGAGGCTTCACATGATTGAGCCGCGCGCCCGCCTCCGCGGCTAATGCGGAAAGTTTCCCGACCTGCCGCCGCACCAGACCGGTGACTTGATCCAGCGGCAGCACCAAGGCCCGCCGGCCGAAATGCTCGCGGTCCTCGTAACCCGGATGCGCGCCGATCGCCACGCCCGCCGCCATCGCCAATTCGATCGCCCGCCTCATCGTTAGCTCATCGCCGGCATGGCCGCCGCAAGCAATGTTCGCGGAACTCACCAGCCCGAGAAGCGCCTCGTCCTCACTCCCACCCTCGCCGAGATCAGCATTCAGATCGATGAATCGCATTGCCGTGATTACAACAGTTTCAGTCCCGTCCGCAAGCTTGCGAAATCCCGCTCCTCCCGCCACCGTAGTTCCCGCGCCTCTTCCCAAGTCACCTCGCGCAATCTCACGGCAGCACCCGGCCACGCCCGCGCCAGCTTCGGCAAATCCACGGAAATCACATGGCCGATCTGCGGATAGCCGCCGATGGTCTGCCGCTCCGCCAGCAGAATGATAGGCTGCCCGTCCGGCGGCACTTGCACCGAGCCGCAGGCCACCGGCTGCGAGATCATTTCGCGGGGCTCGGCGAGTTCCAGCGTCGTGCCTGCCAGACGCGCGCCCATCCGGTCCGACCGCGGCGTGAGTTGATAGACTTCCGAGCGGAACCGCCGCCGCGCCGCCTCCGAAAACCAATGCTGCTGCACGCCGGGCAGAAACCGCAGCACGACCTCCGAAATTCGGTCCCCCCGTCCGACATGCCAGTCGCCGCAGCGCGGGACTTCTGCCGGCTCGCCGAAAACCAAGCGATCCCCCGCTCTCAACGCCCGCCCGTGAAATCCTCCGAAACCCGCCCGCAAGTCCGTCGACGCGCTGCCCAGCAAGTCCGGCACCCGCAGTCCGCCGGCCACCGCGAGGCAGGCGCGGACGCCGCCCGTTAGTTTCGAAAAATCCACCGTCTCGCCCGCCGCCACGCGCCGCGATTTCCCCGTCTCGCCCACCCACGCCACCGTCGTTTCCACGTGGAATTTCAAGACCGGTCCGCGGATGCAGATTTCCAAGGCCGCCGCGCCTTCCTCGTTTCCCACCATCAGATTCGCCACCCGCAAGGCGTGCCGGTCCACCGCCCCGCCGGGCGAAACGCCGGACGATTCGTGGCCCGGCCGCCCCAGATCCTGCACCGTCGTCAACGCGCCCGGTTCAATCACCTCGATCCAGCGCTCACTTGTTATTTCAGCGAGCGGTGGAATTTCAGCCGCCTCCCCAAGCTCCTCCACCGGCACGAAGCGCACTCGGTCCCCGGACCGCAACAAGGCCGGCCGCGCCGCCAGCGGATCAAACAAGCCCGCGTCCGTCCGTCCCAGCACATGCCAGCCGCCGGGCGACGCGAACGGATAGATCCCCGCCTGCCCGCCCGCCACCGCCACCGATCCCGCGGGCACCGCCAGCCGCGGAGTTTCCCGCCGCGGCACGCGCAGGCATTCCGGCAGACCCAGCAGATAGGGAAATCCCGGCGAGAACCCCACCGCCGCCACCGTGTAAACCGCGCCGCTGTGCCGCGCGATCACCTCCGCCACTGCCAAGCCCGTCCGCTCTGCCAGACCCTCCAAATCCGGCCCGTGCCCGCCGCCGTAACAAACCGGAATTTCACGCTCCCCACCTTCGATCAAACGATCCGCAACCACCACCGACCCGATCCATTCCAAAATTTCCAAACCGTCCGCCTCATCAAAGCGCACCGCCAGCGAATCGAACGAAGGCACCACGTCCAGCACCCCGGCCGGCCGGTCGTTTTCCAAAGCCGCGGCCAAACCCATCACCCGCGCCAGCGCCGCCTCGCCGGATACACCGGGAAACTCCACCAGCCATGCGGAATCACCGAGAGCTTTGAGCGTCATGGCCGCATCCTCGCACGTCCCCGCAGACTTGCCAATCTCGGTGAATCGGCGAGCTTAAGGGGAAGGGACGTCTCGTCCCTTATCAATTTCCATGAAACCCATCCTCATCACCTGCCTGCTCGGGATCACCCCGCTTGCTTCCTGTCAGGACCGGAAAAAATCCGCGTTCGGCGAGACCCGCGCCGCCGCAGCCGCCGCCAACGTGCGCCCCGCCCTCGAGCGCGACCTGACTGCCGCCGGCCTGCGCCTCGGCGATCCCGTTTTCATCCGTGCGTTCAAAGAGGAAAAGCTATTGGAATTGTTCGTCCGCAACCGCGCGAGCGGGAAATTCGACCTCTTTCGCACCTATCCGATTGCAGCCGCGTCCGGCGGCCCCGGCCCGAAGCTCATGGAAGGTGACGGCCAGGTGCCGGAGGGTTTCTACCACGTCCCGCCCGCCGCGATGAAACCTGACAGCCGATACCACCTCGCCTTCAACATCGGCTATCCCAACGAATTCGACCGCGCCCACCAGCGCACCGGCAGCGCGATCATGGTTCACGGCAACAACGTTTCAATCGGCTGCCTCGCCATGACCGACGCCAAAATCGAGGAAATTTACACGCTCTGCGCCGCCGCCCACCAAGCGGGCCAGGCCTATTTCCGCGTCCATCTTTTCCCCTTCCGCATGACCGCGGCGCGCCTCGAAAAAGCCGCGGGAAACCCGAACCACGCCTTCTGGAAAAACCTCGCCGAAGGCCACGACCACTTCGAGAAGAACCACAACCCGCCGGACGTCACCGTGCGCGACGGGCGCTACCAATTGTTAATCCTCTGACCCCATTCATGGCGACGGTCGCCATGGTCAGCACTTGAAGCGGGGGGGTGAGGTTGGTTTTCGGTTTCAAGTGTTAGGGGATTGGCTCTCGTGTCGGAGGGGCCGGGTAGTTGCAGTTCGCGGAAAATCACCTGCTTGAATACGCACGATCAACGGCTAACCCGCTGCTCGTTGCCAGTCGAATTGAAAGCCCCCGCCTTGAGCGTGAGTCTCATCAGATCCGGCACCGAGCGGCTGCGGGTTTTTCTCATCAGGCGACCGCGGTGGATCTTCACGGTTTTTTCCGCGATCCCGAGGCGGGAGGCGATTTGTTTGTTGAGAAGTCCGGCGAGCACTTGTTCCATCACTTGGAATTCGCGCGGCGTCAGGGTCCCGAGCATCGCGCGGGCCAGCGTCCGTTCGGCGTTGGTCCGGCGGACTTCGCGGGCGACATCGAGCGCGCGGATGACGGAGGAAAGCAGGATTTCATCGTTCACCGGCTTGAGCAGGAAATCCACGGCCCCCGCCTTCATCGCCCGCGCGCACATCGGAACATCGCCGTTTCCGGTTAGGAAAACGATCTGCTCGCCGTGGCCTTCGAGCGTGGTTTGCAGATTGAAGCCGTCCTGCGGATCGAGCACGAGGCAAACGGGTCCCGGATGCTCCGCGCGTTCGAGATAGTCGGCGGCGGAAGCGAAGGTTTCCACGGCGAGCCGGGCGGACCGGAGCAAGCGCTTCAAGCCGCAGCGGACCGACTCGTCGTCATCGACCACGCACACCAATGCCTCTGCATTCGGCGGTGCGGGAGTCGCGGTGAAATGGGGGGCTTCGTAAAGCATCATTCGGAGAATGAGACAGTGCCATTATTCCCTGCAATGGCCCGGCAGGTCAAGCATGTGGAAGGTTCGATGTAGGACTTTGGTCTGATGGAAATTGCCGGCCATTTGTGCAAGAGTGCATGCGAGTCGTTCATTTCAACCCCCCAATCTCCCATTCCGCCTGCCATGAAAACCGCGCTCGCCATTGCCTTGATCGCCCTCTCATCCGCCGGCCTCAGTCCGAGTCAGGATGCCGAAAAAGACAGCGCCGCCATCCCTCCCGAGATGGCCGCCATCCTCTCCAACGACCGCGCCTACGAGGCCGCCTATGCCAAGGCCGATGTCGAAGCGCTCGTCGGCTTTTTCACCGAAGACGCCGAATACACGTCCGACGACGGCCGTATTTTCAGTGGAAAGGCCGCGCTCAGGTCCTGCCTCCAAGACGCCTTCCGCACCAACAAGGGAGCGAAACTCGCGATCACCGTGGATTCGGTCAAGCCGCTCACTTCCGAGGTGCTCGTGGAAAAAGGCTCGACCCACGTGGCTTCCAAAACCGGCGACGTGGCTGAGTCGCTCTATACCGCGGTCCACGTCAAGAAGGACGACCAATGGAAAATCAGCCAGCTCATCGAGACGCCGATGCGGGAAATCACCGCGAATGACCGGCTGGCGGAACTTTCCTGGCTGCTAGGTCATTGGGAGGAAGCGGACAAGGAGGCGGGCGTGAGCATTCACAACCGCTACCAGTGGGCGAGCGGCGGCAATTTCATCACTCGCAACGTGACGGTGAAACGCGGCGATGATCCGGTGCTCGAAGGCTGGCAGATCATCGGTTGGGATCCGGTCGAGGGAGCCATTCACTCATGGACTTTCGACGACGCCGGCGGCTTCTCACAGGGCTATTGGACCCGCGAGGGAGAACGCTGGCTGGCACGGGAAACCGGCTACGCCGCGGACGGCAGCCGCAGCAGCGCCGATCAAACCATCACCAAAGCCGGCGACGACCGGTTCTTCTGGGAATCCGGCAACCGCACGCTCGACGGCGAGCCGCGGCCGGCCATCGGGCGCACTGAAATCCGCCGCGTGAAAGGAGAATAAGGCCATGCGCTCAAAATTCGCACTCGTTTCGACGTTTGTGGCGATTCTCGCCATGCTCATTCAGACGACCCCCATCGCCGAGGGCCGCGGAGGCGGGCGTGGCGGTGGTGGCGGTGGTGGTGGTGGTGGCGGGCGTGGAGGAGGCGGTGGCGGAGGTAGCTTTTCGCGCTCCAGCGGCGGCGGATCCTTGCGCGCGTCTTCCGGCTCGCGCTCTCCACACCCTTCGCGTTCTTCTAGCTATTCGCGACCCTCGACGAGCTCGGTTTCGCGACCTGCCTCCCGGCCTGCTTCGCGGCCTTCCACCGGAAGCGCCTCACGTCCATCGACCGGTTCAATCTCGCGACCATCGCAACTTCCTTCGTCCGGCGCGTCGCGTCCGAGTGGTGGCCGGGTGCCCACCTCTCCGGGCACGCTGCCTTCCGGAGTGAATCGTCCGTTCTTGGGAAGCAGCGCCTCGCAACTCCCTTCCGGCATGCGTCCTGGAGCCGCGAACGGTCCGTCCCAACTCCCCTCGCGTCCCGGCGGCGCGGCGAGCCGTCCGGGCGCCGGCGATGTCGGAAATTTCCTCGGCGTCGCAGAAGGTGCCGCTGCCGGTGGCGCACTTGCCAACCGACCAAGCCAACGCCCCGCAGGCGGCGACCGCGGATCTTTGGGCGACCGTCGCCCCGCAGAACGCCCGCAGGACCGCGCCAACTGGAGTGAGCGCTCCCAAAACCGCAACGACTCATGGCAGCAGCGCGTGGACAACCGTGGCGAATCCTGGAACAAGTGGCAGGACAACACCCAGCAACGCCGCGACAATTTCCAACAGAACCGCGAAAGCCGATGGGACAATCTGCAACGCGGCCGCGAAGACCGCCAAAACTGGCGGGATCAAAACCGCGAGGACTGGCAGCAACACCGCAACGACATGTGGGACTACCGCTACGACCGCGCCGACGAAGTCTGGGACAATGCCCGGGATTACTACGACGACTGCTTCGACGACCATTGGTGGGGCGGCTTCGGTTATATCGGCTACCACCCCGTCAATCCCTGGTGGTGGTGGGCACCCGTCACATGGGCCGCAGCCACCTCCTTCGTCTATGCCACCGCCCCCGCCCCGGTTTATGTCGATTACGGGACCACCGTGGTTTACGAGAGCGAGACCGTCTATGTGGATAACAAACCGGTGCCTGCAGAGAAATACGACGAACCCATCGTGAACCTCGCCGTCAACGCCGAGCAACCGCCGCCGCCCATCCCGCCGGAGGAAGGCCAGCCCGCCGAGTGGATGCCGCTCGGAGTGTTCGCACTCGCCCAGGAAAAAAAAGGCGACCCGGTCATGTTCTTCCAAATTTCCGTGAACCGGCAAGGCCTCATCAGCGGCGGCTATGAAAGCGTCATCACCGGCGACAAGAAAACCATCGCCGGACAAGTGGACAAGGCCACCCAAAACGTCGCGTGGCGGGTCGGGGACAACTCGAAAACCATCTTCACCACCACCCTCGCCAATCTCACCCAGGACGCCAGCACCGTGGCGATCCACTTCGACGACGAACGCGTCCAGACCTGGTTGCTCGTCCGCATGCCCGAGCCTCCGGCCGCCGGCGAGGCCGCGAAACCGCCGGAAATCAACCGCAAGCCGCCGCCCGTCACCCCGATCCCGCTGCCCGCCCAATAACCCCGTCAACCGCCATGAATTACGACGACGACACAATGAACCACTCGATGGATCTCCGCCGCGAATCGATCCGGAAAACCATCAAACCGATCACGCTCGCCGAGCTCAAGCAGCTCGGTGAGAAACAATTCCCCATCGTCACCGATCCATGGTGCGTGAAGTATTTCGATTTCCTCGCGAAGCATCCGGACGACAAGTTCTATCAGGCGACCTCCGCCGAAGGCGCGCGGGTCATCTACGGCCGGGACGCCGGGCAGGGCGTCTGGTTCCTCCCCGGCGGCGGCATGGGAATTCTCCAGCCCAAAGGACTTCAAGCGCTCAAGGAAATCGTCGCCACGCTCTGACAGAAGGACCGTCCCGTCAGCCATGTTTCTCGCGCTGCTGGTGGCAGGCCGCATGCTGCCGCCAGCAGCTTGTCCGGTCGGCGCGAAGCTTTGCTCGCGCCCTCGGCAGCTCCGGCTCCGCACCGCATGGAGCAGAGCTTCCAACCTCCGAAGGCGGCAGCAGAGCGTGCCGCAGTCCGGAAGATGAGTCGGCTGTCCGACTCCAATCCTTAAAGCTTCCGAATGACACCTTTGTAAGTGATACTCGGGAGGCTCGTTGTCACTTCATGGACTGGGCGATCAGATATCGCCCTTGCTTGTGGGCGGCTTCAGCGGGCGAGCGCGACGAGGATGGCCTTCTGCGCGTGGAGCCGGTTTTCGGCCTGCTGGAAAATCGTGTCGGCGTGGAGCTCGAGCACTTCCTCGCTGATTTCCTTGCCGCGATAGGCGGGCAGGCAGTGGAGGACGATGTGGCCCGGCGCGGCGTGCGCGAGCAGTCCAGCCTCGACTTGGAAGCCGGCGAATTCCTGCTCCTTTTCCTTCTGCCCTTCCTGGCCCATGGAAAGCCAGACGTCGGTGTTGATCACGTGCGCGCCCTTGGCGGCGACTGACGGGTCCGTGGTGATGCTGACATTGGGGGCGTCGAGTTTCGCTAGGAAATCCGCGGGCGGCTGGCAGGAGGCGGGTGAGGCCACGGCGAGCTCGAAGCCGAGGCGCTTCGCGGCCCACATCCAGGAACGCGTCATGTTGGAGAACCCGTCGCCGATGAAGGCGATTTTCTTGCCCTCCCAAGTGCCGAGTTTTTCCTGGATCGTCAGAAGATCGGCTAGAATCTGGCAGGGATGCTCGTCGTCGGTGAGCGCGTTGATCGTCGGGATGCCGGAGAACTCCGCGAAATCGACCACGTCCTGCTGGGCGAAGGTGCGGATGATGGTGCCGTGCACCATCCGGCCGAGGACGCGCGCGGTGTCCTTGATCGGCTCGCCGCGGCCGAGCTGGATGTCGTTGCCGGATAGAAACATCGGGAACCCGCCAAGCTCGCGGATGCCGACCTCGAACGAGACGCGGGTGCGGGTGGACGACTTGGTGAACATGAGCGCCCAGGTCTGCCCGGCCAGCGGCTGGCCTTCGCGGCCCCGCTGCAGTTTCAAATGCGCGGCGGAGTCCAGCAGGCGCTGGATTTCCTTGGCGCTGAGTTGCTCGATGGAGAGGAGGTGTTTCATGGAAAAGATGAGTGGCTGGGGGCCGGGGGCTAGGGGCTGGTGGAAGAGAAAGAAGAGGTTAGGAAGAGCCGAGGCGGCGTTCCAAAGCATCGATCAAGCCATTGAGCATGCGGCCGACTTCGCCACAACGTTCGAGGAGTTCGTCGTGGTCGGTCTGGCTCAGATAGTTGTAGCGCATCGCGAGAGTCAGTTGCGTTTCGACTTCGTTCATGGAGCCACGGGAGATGGATAGAAAGTGGATGAAATCGGGAGTGGTGCGTCTGCCATGCCCTTCCGCGATGTTTGACGGAATGGATACCACCGATCGATTCAATTGCGCGCTCAGGCCAAAAAGCTCCTGTTTGGGAAAAACAAGCGTCACGTTGTGGACCTCCACGCAAAGATCAATGGCCTTCTGCCAAACAAGCAGATCTCGGTAATATTGAATTTGCATCGCGTCGGTGTGGTCGTCCCTTTCCAGCCCCTAGCCCCCGATCCCCAGCCCCTCAAGCACGGAGTGAATGATGGCCATCGCCTCGTCCACCTCGTCGTCGGTGACGTTGAGCGGAGGCAGCAGGCGGAAGGTGTTCGGGCCGGCGGGCGGAACGATCAGGCCGCGCTCCATCAGTTTGTTCACTACCACCAGCGCCGGGGTTTTGCCTTCCGGGGCGGGGATGCGCGCGGGGTCGAGGGCGATGCCTAGCAGCAGGCCCTGGCCGCGGACTTCGGTGATGACGGGAAGTTTCCACGAGCGCACGGTTTCGCGGATGCGCACTTCCTGGAGGATGGCGTTCATCGGCAGTTCCTTCTCGCGGATTTCCTGGAGCACGGCAAGCGAGGCGGCGCAGACGAGAGGGTTGCCGCCGTAGGTCGAGCCGTGCGAGCCGGGACCGAGCAGCGACGACACCGCCGCGCCATCGTGGTCGATCGCGCGGTCGCTGAGCCAGAACGCGCCGATCGGCACGCCGCCGCCCATGCCCTTGGCCCAGGAAATGCCGTCCGGCTCGATTTCCGGGGCGATCATGCGCCAGGCCATCGCGTCGCCGCAGCGGCCGAAGCCAGCCTGGACCTCGTCGAAAAATAACAGTAGGTCGTGTTTCTCACAGATTCCGGCAACCGCGCGGATGAATTCCGGCGTCGCGCAGTTCACTCCGCCTTCGCCTTGGATTGGCTCCAACAGAATGGCCGCGGTCTCCGGGCGGATGGCGGCTTCGAGCGCGGCGATGTCGTTGAACGGCAGATGGCGAAAGCCGGGCAGCAGCGGATCGAAGCCTTCCTGGATCTTCGCCTGGCCGGTGGCGGCCATCGAGCCGAGCGTGCGACCGTGGAAGGATTGCAAGAACGTGAGCACCTCGTAGCGCTGCGAGCCGTCGGGCTGCGGGCGCTTCAGGCCGAAGCGGCGGGCGGCCTTGATCAGGCCGTCGTTCGCCTCGGCGCCGGAGTTGGAGAAAAAGACTTTTCCCGCAAGGCGGACGTGGTGCTCGTTGATTTCCTCCGCCAACTCGGCCTGGAGCGGATGTTGATAGAGATTGGAAACATGCATCAGTTCGCCCGCCTGGTGGCGGATCGCCTCGACCAGCCGCGGGTGGCAGTGGCCGAGCGAGCAGACGGCGATACCCATGCAGAAATCCAGGTAGCTCTTCCCGGTCTCGTCCCAGAGCCGGCAGCCGGAGCCGCGCACGGGGACCAGCGGGAACCGCCCGTAGGTGGGCAGCACGTGTTTCGCGTAGAGATCGGAAGTGGTCATGGAATCGCGGGGAAGGGCGGACCCTATCGCCGTTCCGCGAAATGGCAAAGCGGTAAATTTGGTGGGCCGCGACCGAATGGCGGGTGCGGAGAACGGGACTTAAAACGGTTCGACGCTCGTCGCGCCGGTCGTGATCGTCCAAGCGTCGGCGGCGGACATGCGCTTGAGTTCGTGGCCGGCTCCCCACGAATCGGAAAACAGGATTTCCGCGGTTTTGGCGTTGTAGCCGATGATCAAGCGCATGTGGCCGCCCGCGTTTTGCGGGATGTGGGGCTCGGGCACTTTGCCGAGCATCACTGTCCATAACAGCGGAGTTCCCTCGTCGATGTGGGACTGCACCGCGCGCTGGAAGCGGGTCAGGTCGGATTTGTTTTTGGTCCGCACTTCGCGGAGGACGTCCACGTTCATCGCCTGATAGACCTCGCCCACGTCGATCATGTTGCCCTGCTCGGGCAGGGGCGCGGCGTCGGCGCGTTTGGCGGCCCGATTGTAATCACTGATGAGTCCGAGGATTTGTTTGACGTCGGATTTTTCGACTTCCCGCACGCGCACCTTGAGGCGGGTGCTGAGCTTTTTAAGAACGCCGAGCATCGCATCGCTGCTCGTGCCGCCTTGCGCGGAGCTGTTAGCCGCCTGCGCGAGCTCCTGCTGGTCCACGGAAATCCCGTAGTAGCGCATGACGCGCTCCGTGGCGGCGACGACGCAATAGCCCTTCTGCCCCTGGTCCACCATTGGGACATCGCCGAGCCAGACGTCGCCGCTGGCGGTGTCCCGCTTGACGTGTGCGGCGCCGTCAAATTTCGTGGATGACGTGCTTTTCACCGAGGCGACTCGGCCCCAGTCCGGATCAGGCGGCGTGATTTCCAACCTCACGAATTCCGCGCGAAACGGGATGTCGCGGGTCTTCACTTCCTTGGTGAAACTGAACTCGAGGAGGTAGTGCGCCTGGTTCGTCTGCCAGATCAATCCGTCGGCTTTCACCGCGTTTTTTGGATCCTTCCCCCGCGGGGTGAACTTGGTGTGGGTGATCTTGTCCAGCGTCTCGGCGGACGTGCGGACGAGGGCGTCGAATTTTTCCTTGGCCAGATCCCCGGCATCACCCCGCGCATAAAGCATGACCGTGATTTCTGTGAGTTTTCCGTCCTTGAAGCGGGCGATGCTCTCGACGGCGGAGAGGCCATAAGCGGTGATTTCCTTCCCGGCCACTCGCAGAGAGTCGCGGGTGTTGGAAGTCCATTCGTAGCCGAGCTTGGCGGCGGTTTCAGAAAACTCGTCGGGCTTCTGCGCCCAGAGATTATCGCCGGAAAGCAGCGAGTCGATGGGTTTGGCAAAAGCGGACGAGGCAAGCGCGAGCAAACCGAGGGCGGAGAGGAAGCGGATCATTGGAAGTGTCGGTGAGGGTAGCTCGCCGGTCCGTCCTGCCAAGGGATTTGTTGGCGCTGCAGGGGAAAATCCGCAGGAATTCCGGTTTGATTTTTTCTCCGCGGCGTTCACAAGCTTGTGGCATGGCGAAGGCAAAGGACGAAAACCGGGTGGTGGTGAAGGTGTTTCTCTACGGGATTCAACCGCAGATTTGGCGGCGTTTTTCGATTTCCGCGGACATCACTTTCATCGGCTTCAGCGACGCGATCCAAGCGGTGATGGGTTGGGATAACAAGAGCCCGCACGAATTCCGCCACGGCAAGGGCAAGCGGCTCGTCGATGTGATCGGGCCGATCGGGCTCGAAGACCAAACGGCCGGGGAGTTCCAGGACGAGGCGGTGCTGAAGGTGAAGGATTTCCTCGGCAAACGCCGGCTGCCGGTCCGCATTCTTTATCGCTACGATTTCGCCGACGAGTGGATTCACGAGATTGTTTTTGAAAAATGGGCCGGCGGCGAAGGCGGGCCGGAAGTGCTCGAAGGCGCGCGCGCCTGCCCGCCGGAGGATTTCGGCGGCACTTTCCAATACATGCAGGCGCTGCACGGCGAAATCGAGTGGGCGCATCCGGGCTACGATCCCGAGGCTTTTGACCCGAAGCTGGTGAGCTTCGAGCAGAAAAAAGCGGTGAAGAAGCGGAAGTGAGCGGTGGGGTGCCGGGGGGCAGCTCCGCCTGCAGAATGCCGAATCGGGTGCTAGGAATTTACAATTAGGCACCAGATAATGATCCCGAATCGATGAGCGCCCTGCCCAATCGCCCCGTGAATTCGCTCCCGCAAGCCACGAGAAAGCGCTCTGCGGAGCAGATCAACCGGGCTGGCCCGTTTTCCCCTGATCGTCCAGGTCCTCGGTGAGCTCGGCCAAACCCCAGTCCCGTTCCCCGGCGACGACGACGTCCGCCATGGCTGCGAGCGCGCCCTCACCGCCGTGCTTTCCGAGCTCGCCCGCATCGAGGTCGCCCCCGCCGGCAAGCCCTCGAAAGCGGAGCAAATCGCCCAATGCTGGCTGACCAGTTCCGTCTCCGGCCAGTTGATCGACGTGGACAAGCTTCAGCGCATGCAGCAGTTCATCGACCGGATTCTCAATGCCGCCAAGCCTTGAAAAATGCCGGACGACCGCACCCGGATGAGCGTTGACGCCCCGGAATTTTCGTTCATGCTGCGCCACGAACTCCGTTTTTGGAACCTCAACTTACCTATCCAATGATCCTCATTCGTCGCCTTCTCGCCGTCGCCTTCGCGGCCTCATTCGCCACCATGGCTGTTGCCCAAGACGGCAAGCTCAACATCGCCACGGTCGATATGCAGGAGCTTTTCAAGCAATACTACCGCACCAACGAGGCCCAGAAGCAGATCAACGTGGAGCGCGCCCGCATCCAGAAGGACAACAACGAGCGGCTCGCCCGCATCCGCGAACTCGAGGAAAACCTCGGCAAGCTCCGCAAGCAGCTCGAAGACCCTTCCCTCAACGACTCGAAGAAGCAGACCCTCTTCAAAGAGTGGCAGATGCAGCAACAGGAAGGCATCGCCCTCGACCGCGAGCGCCGCGAGTTCCTCCAACGCCGGAACCAGGCCCTCAACGAGAAAATGGTCCAGCGCATGAAGGGCATCCTCGAGGAAATCCGCAAGCTGGTAGAGGAAAAGGCCAAGGTGGACAACTTCGACTACGTCTTCGACAAATCCGGTCTCAGCACCTCGCAAGTGCCTTTCCTCCTCTACACCAAGGACGCCACCGACATCACCGCCGACCTTCTGAAGGACCTCAACAAGGACGCTCCTGCCGAGTCGCTTCCTGCCGCAGGCGATCCGAAACCGGAAATCCCGGTGCCAGCGGCTCCTGCCGAGTAATTCCGAGGACCTCCGACCCCTCCCGAGTTGGCATTCGTCCTCACGCTTTCCGAGCTCGCCCGTTGGGTCGATGGTGACATCGTCCGGGGCGGGCTCGATTTGTCTCTGACCGGCATGGCCGCGCTCGACGCCGCCGGCTCTCATGACGTGAGTTTCCTCGGCAACGAGAAATACCACGGCCAATTTCTCCAAACCCGCGCCGCCGCGGTCATCGTTTCGCGCGGCGTGACCGACGGCCCTCAAGCCACCGCGCTGATCGCCGTGGACAATCCATCGCTGGCCTTTGCCGTGGTGGTCCGCCATTTCGCCGCCGCCGCCCGGCAATTCGCGCCCGGCATCCACCCGCAGGCCTTCGTCGATCCATCCGCCGTGCTCGATCCCGCGAAAGTCCGGGTCCAGGCCGGAGCCGTCGTTTTGGCGGGAGCCGTCGTCGGCGACGGCTCGGACCTCGGGCCGAACAGCGTCGTTTCCGAAGACGCGGTCATCGGCAAAGACTGCCGCATCATGGCCAACGCGAGCATCCGCGAACGCTGCGTGCTGGGAGACCGCGTGATTCTCCAGCCGGGCGCTGTCATCGGCTCCGATGGCTACGGCTACGAATTTCACGATGGCCGCCACGTCAAAATCGACCAGGTCGGGATCGTGGAAATCGGCGACGATGTCGAAATCGGAGCCAACACCACCATCGACCGCGCCCGCTTCGGCAAGACGCTCATCGGCGAAGGCAGTAAAATCGACAATCTCGTCCAAATCGGCCACAATTGCGTGATCGGGAAATACTGCCTGATCATTTCCCAAACCGGCATTTCTGGCAGTTCGCACCTCGGCGACTACGTCACCGCCGCCGGCCAAGTCGGTATCGCCGGGCATGTGACCATCGGCTCCAAGGCGGTGCTGAGCGGACGCACCGGCGTGACCGCCAGCCTCCCCGGAGGCGAGGTTTACGCCGGCAAACCCGCCTTGCCAATTCGCGAGGAAATGAAGCTGCAAGCCCTCGTCCGCCGCCTGCCGAAGCTCGTCGCCCGGGTGAAAGCGCTCGAAGAAGCGCTGCAAGCCGATGCCGACAAGAGCTGACGCGCAGCCGCACCCGCCATGTCCCATTCCAAATCGAAGGCTTTAGCCGATCCCAATACCCGGAATCTCGTTACCAGGATTCTGCGCGAGAATTTCCATCTCTACATCGGGCGCTACCTGCTGGCTTTCCTTCTGATGGGCTGCACCGCCCTGGCCACGGCCTTGTCGGTCTTCATGATGAAACAGGTCACCGCGGTGGTCTTTGGATCGGCCGAGGCCTTGAAAGAAACACCGGTCGCCACGGGTGCTTCGAGCTCCTTGATCGCGGAATGGACTTACCGGCTCAACAGCTTCGCTTCCTCATTTTTAACATCATTTCAGCCCGGTTTGCTGCAAATCCTCAGCGTCGCCATCGGCATCGTCCTCATTTTCCTGATGAAAGGACTCTCCGAATACGGCTCCTCGGTCATCCTCGCCAGGATTGGCAATAACATCGTCGCCCGCCAGCAGCGCCGGATTGCCGACCATCTCCTCAACCAATCGCTGGCGTTTTTCGTGTATTTCCCGTCGAGCGACCTGATCACACGGGTTTCCCACGCGGCCACCGCCGCCCGCAACGTGATGCAATTGCTCATGACGCGGGTGCAGGACGTCTTCACCGCCATCGCGCTGTTGATCGCCATGTTCACCCTCGACTGGCGCTTGTCCTGCGCCGCGGTGTTCGTCTTGGCGCCGATCTCCTTGCTTCTCAGTTCGATCATCAAGCGCATCCGCAGCCTTTCCCGATCCCAATACCAAAACCTCGCCCGCGTCATTTCGACCATCCAAGAGGCGATTCTCGGCAGCAAGCTCATCAAATCCTACAATCTGGAGACCTCGATGCGCGCCCGCTTCGCCGGAGCCATCAACGACGGCGAAAAACTCTCCAACAAGAAAGACATCGTCTCCGCCCGCACCAGCCCGACCATGGAATTCTTGGGCGGCATCGCCGTCGCCTCGATCGTTTTCTACGGCGGCTACCGCAATCTCGTCCACGGCCAAAGCGGGGATTCGCTCATCGCCTTCCTCACCGCGCTGCTCCTCTGCTACGAGCCGATCAAGCGGATCGCCAAAATGAATGTCACGCTCCACGCCTCCCTCATCGGCGTGGAAATGCTTTATAACGTGGTCGATGCCGACCACTCGATCCCCGACTCGCCCACCGCCAAGCCGCTCCGGCTCACCCGCGGCGACATCGCCCTTCGCGGCGTCAGCTTCTCCTACCGCCCCGGCCAGCCGGTGCTCCACGACGTTTTCCTCGCCTGCCCCGGCGGCCACGTGACCGCCCTCGTCGGCCCGTCCGGCAGCGGAAAATCCACCGTCCTCAATCTCATCGAGCG
Organism: Akkermansia muciniphila; assembly: GCA_945879075.1. Lineage (GTDB taxonomy): Bacteria > Verrucomicrobiota > Verrucomicrobiia > Verrucomicrobiales > Akkermansiaceae > Luteolibacter > Luteolibacter muciniphilus_C. The sequence continues at coordinate 33,283 of CAMCUY010000017.1, forward strand.
CTTCTATGAATGCGATAGCGGCGAAATCGCAATCGACGGCCAGGACATCCGGCAACTGCAAACCTCCTCGCTGCGGGAACACATGTCCCTCGTCAGTCAGGACACTTTCCTGTTCTCCGACACCCTCCGCAACAACATCCGCTTCGCCCGTCTGGACGCGACCGATGCGGAAATCGAAGCGGCCGCCCGCTCCGCCTACGCCCACGACTTCATCCTCGAGCAACCGCTCGGCTACGACACCCAAGTGGGTGAAAACGGCGGCAGCCTCTCCGGCGGCCAGCGGCAGCGGATCTCGATCGCCCGCGCCTTTTTGAAAAACGCGCCCATCCTGCTCCTCGACGAAGCCACCTCCGCCCTCGACAGCGAGTCCGAGCAAAAAATCCAACTCGCCTTCGACCGCCTCATGCAAGGCCGCACCACCATCGTCATCGCCCACCGTTTTTCCACCATCCGCAACGCCCGCACCATCCATGTGATGCAGAACGGCCGCCTCGTCGCCAGTGGTTCCCACGACGCGCTCATCAGCGATTCGGATAGCCTCTACGCCCATCTTTACCGCCTGCAGTATGAGCAAAACACGCCGGCCCAAGTCTGACTCCAAGAGTCATTCCAAGCGCTTGAAATGGGGCGCCGAGTGGCTGCTCTACACCTGCGTTGAGGAAATCGCCGGGCGCTTGCCGGGCTCGTGGGTGTTCCGCATCGGCGAAATACTCGGCGACATCGCCTGGCACTTCATCCCGCTGCGGCGGCGGATCGTGTTGCGAAATCTGCGGATCGCGTTCCATGGCGAATACGACCTCCCCGCGCTCCAGCGGATGGCCAAAGAGACCGTCCGCCGCACCGGCGCGAACTTGTTTTCCACCGCCCACACCGCGCGCCTTTCCGCCAAGCGGATCGACGCGATGCTGACGGTGGAAAACCAGGAACTCATCGAGAGCGCCATGTCCGGCAGCGCGGGGCTGGTCTTATTGCCGCCGCACATGGGCAACTGGGAAATCCTCAGCCGGATGAACCGCCTCTTTCCGCAGGGCCA
>CAMCUY010000018.1 GCA_945879075.1 Akkermansia muciniphila
GAACGGGACTTCCTCCAGCAGGGCGCGCACGATGTCGTTGGTGGTGTGGCCTTCGACGCGGGCGTTGTAGTCGAGCACGATCCGGTGGCGGAGCACGGCGGGGGCGATGGCTTTGACGTCTTCGAAGCTGGCGTTCAAGCGCTCCTGCACCAGGGCGCGGGCCTTGGCTCCGGAGGCGAGGGCGAGTGCGGCGCGCGGGCTCGCTCCGTAGCGGATGCCGCGCGCGGCGGCGGATTGGCCGGGGTGGCTGGCATCGACGAGACGGGCGATGTAGTTCGCCACCACGTCCGGCAGATAGATCCGGCGGACCAGTTCTAGCAAGGTGCCGAGCGTTTCCGCGCTCATCACGGCGTCCACCTGCGGGTCGGTGCCGAGTTCGCGGTGGGAAACGATACGCTGGAGCGTGGCCACGTTGTTGCGGGTGACTTCGAGTTTGAAAAGGAAGCGGTCGAGCTGCGCCTCGGGCAACGGATAGGTGCCTTCGAGTTCGATCGGATTCTGGGTGGCGAGCACGAAGAACGGCTTCGGCAGGTCGTGGGTTTTCCCGAGCACGGTGACGCGGCGCTCCTGCATCGATTCGAGCAGGGCGGACTGGGTTTTCGGCGAGGCGCGGTTGATTTCGTCGGCCAGCACGATGTTGGTGAAGAGCGGCCCGGGCTGGAAAACGAACTCGCGGCGGCCATCGATTTCCTGGAGCACCGGGTTTCCCGTGATGTCGCCGGGTAGCAGGTCGGGCGTGAACTGGACGCGCTTGGTGCCGAGTTTGAGCAGTTTGGAAAGGCCCTTCACCAGCTCGGTTTTCCCGAGTCCGGGCAGGCCTTCGAGCAAAATGTGGCCGCGGGCGAGCACGCCGGTGATCACGAGATCGATGAGTTCCTCCTGGCCGAAGAGGACTTGGTTGAGCCCGCTGGAGAGCGAGCGGAGGTGTTTGGCGGCATCGGCGACTTCCGTTTCGGTGGCGTGTTCCATGGATTTCGCCGTGAGGCTACTGAAGCTGCCGTGTTTGGGAATGATGAAGATGTGAAATTTGCGTGAATGACTGGAGCGGGTTTGGGGGAATCAAGGGCATGGTTGTAAGGCATCATCGTCGCAGCCCGCGATATGGAAGGCGGTGGCAATGAGACGTGTTGCTCGTCAAGCCCAGTCCTCGATCACGATTCCCCCGATACGTTTGAATTCATTGGTATTGTGGGTCACCAGCACCGCGCCGATGGCGATGGCGTGGGCGGCGATGAGCGTGTCGAGCGGGCCGATGCCGAGTCCTTTGGATTCCAAGCGGGACCGGATGATCCCGAAGTGATGGACGCAATCGATGCAGTCGAAAGGAAGTTTTCCGAAAGGTGCGAGCACTTTTCGAAGGGCTGATTGTTGGCCTTCCTGATTTCCTCCGTGCTGGAGGCCGAATTCAAGTTCTGCGAGCGTGATGGCGGATAACCCGAGCAGGTGTCCGTCGGACTTACGCTTTTTGCAGGCAACGAGGATCTTGCCGGCGGAACGCTTCACCACTTCCTGACGCTGTGTTTTGGCGCGGGTGATCGCAGTGCCCCGCAGCAGAAGGATGAAAGTGTCGGTATCGAGCAAATAGATCATCAGGTTCCGGCGGTGAAATCACGCTTTTGGGGATTCTTCCGGTCTGTGGCATCCATGGCTTTGAAAAAAGCTTCCCCGAGCTCGCGGCTGCCTTCCTCGAAGGCATCCCAGGGATCCGACTCACTGATCAGAATCCCTCCCGGCACGCGTGACAGGCTGACCTTTTCTCCGGAGACCCGGAACTCCTTCGGCAGCCGGATCGCCTGGCTTCTGCCGTTCATGAATACTTTTGCGGTCGTGCTCATCGCATGTGATCTATACCACGTGGTAGCACCGCGTCAAGAGGGCATCGGGATGATTTGCCGGCCCATCTTCCTGCTGGAGTTTTTCCGCAGCTCTTCCAGCATGCGGGCATCATGAGCATTTCCTCTGCGGATTACGAAAAACTCGGGCAGTTCTACCTCGGTCGCGGCTACGATCCGGAGACGAATAAGGTGCAGGATGATTTGATCCTCTACGATTCCAAGGACCTCGTGACCCACGGCGTGGTGCTGGGGATGACGGGCTCGGGGAAAACCGGGCTTTGCCTCGCGTTGTTGGAGGAGGCGGCGATGGATAATATTCCGGCGATCATCATCGACCCGAAGGGCGATATTTCGAATTTGCTGCTGATGTTCCCCGATCTGGACGCGAGGAGCTTCCGGCCGTGGATCAACGAGGACGACGCGTTGAAAAAGGGCATCACTCCGGACGAACACGCCGCGAAGACCGCGGAAATGTGGAAGACCGGCCTCGCCGACTGGGGACAGAATCCGGAGCGCATCGCGACGCTGCGCGACAAGGTGGACATCAATATTTTCACGCCCGGCAGCAAGGCGGGGATTCCGGTTAGCATCCTGAGTTCGCTTGAAATGCCGCCGTTTGAAGTCATGGACGACGCGGAGCTGCTGGGTGAGCGGGTGGAGAGCACGGTCTCATCGCTGCTCTCGCTGGTGGGAGTGGAGGCGGATTCCATCCAGAGTCCGGAGGCGGTGCTGGTCGCGGCGGTTTTCCAACATGCGTGGGCGGCGGAGCAAAACGTCACGCTAGAAACGCTGATCCGACATATCCAGAAGCCGGCCTTCGACAAGGTCGGCGTGATCGATCTGGAGTCGTTCATGCCGGAAAAAGTGCGCCAGACGCTGGCGCTGAAATTCAACAACCTGCTGGCGTCGCCCGGGTTCGCGAGCTGGCTGGAAGGCCCGCCGCTGGACATCGCGAAGATGCTGCACACGCCGGCCGGCAAGCCGCGGATCTCGATTTTCTCCATCGCCCATCTCGGCGACACCGAGCGGATGTTTTTCGTCAGTCTGTTGCTCAACCAGATGCTCGGCTGGATGCGCTCGCAAAAGGGGACGACCTCGCTGCGGGCGCTGTTATATATGGATGAAATTTTCGGCTATCTGCCGCCGACAGCGAATCCGCCATCAAAAAAGCCGATGATGACGATCCTGAAACAAGGCCGCGCCTTCGGGCTGGGTTGTTTGTTAGCGACGCAAAACCCCGTGGATCTCGACTACAAGGCGCTTTCCAACATCGGCACCTGGTTTCTCGGTCGCCTGCAGACCGAGCGCGACAAACTGCGCGTGCTCGACGGGCTGGAGGGTGCGGCTGGATCGCAGAACGCGAAGTTCGACCGGGCGGACATGGAGCGGTTCATCTCCGGCCTCGGCAACCGGGTTTTCCTGATGAACAACGTGCACGAGGACGCGCCTGTTATTTTCCACGTCCGCTGGGTGATGAGTTATCTCACCGGCCCGCTGACCCGCAGCCAGATCAAGCTGCTGATGGACCCGAAGCGCGGGGAGTTCATGAAGGTTGCCGCGCCTGCCGCCGCCGCGAATCCGATGGGCATGCCGGGGATGGATGCCGCGGCCTCGCCACGCCCGAACGTGGGCGCGGGGGTGACGGAGATTTTCGTGCCGCCGGCGGGGAATGGGACCGATACGACCTATAAGCCCTATCTGCTGCGCGTCGGCGTGGTGCATTTTTCCTCGGCCAAGGCGGATCTCGATGGCTCGCGCACGGTGCGCTTGGTGAACCCGATCACCGCCACCGGCATTGATTGGGAAACGTCGGTGGAGGCTCCGGCCAAACTGGAGGAAGCTGAACCCGCGGCTGGCGCGGGATTCGTGGAGCTGCCGGGATTCGCCATGAATACGGCGAACTACAAACAGTTGGAAAAGGATTTCGCGGAGTGGCTCTATCGAAACGAGCGGGCCGTTGTGTTCTCCTGCCCGGCGGTGAAAGCCTCGTCGCAGCTCGGCGAGAGCGAGGCGGATTTCCGCGCCCGGATTATTCACCAGGCGCACGAGGTCCGCGATGCCGCGATCGAAAAGCTCCGCGCCGCCGCCGCGAAAAAAGTCGCCACCCTCGAAACCCGCCTGCGCACGGCGGAAGGCCAGCTCGCCAGGGAAAAAGCCGAGTCCACTTCCGCCGCCATGCAGGCGGGCGTCTCGGTGCTTGGCGGCATCCTCGGAGCCGTCTTCGGGCGGAAGGCTGGGCTCGGCTCGATCACCCGCGGCGCGTCCTCCATCGGCAAGGCGAGCGGCGCTTACAAACAATATCAGGACGCCGCGAACGCCGAGGCCAAGATCGGAGGAGTCACCGCGGAAATCCAAGCCATCCGGGACGAGCTCGAAGCGGGCGTCGCGAAATTGATCGAATCCTTCGACCCGGCGTCGCTGCCGCTCGAAACCGAATCGATCAAGCCCGGCAAGTCCGATGTGAAGGTGGAAAGCGTCGCGCTGCTGTGGCTGCCGCACGATGCGCGGGGGACGCAGGCATGGTGAAGAAGGCCTGAACTGATGCAAAGTTCACCCGCGCTGCTTGATCCGCTACTTTATTGGCATGTCCACGAAGGTACTTTTCGCCGAGGCCATCGCTCTTCCACTTTCCGAGAGGGTTGTGCTCGCGCAGGCTCTTTGGCAGAGTATTGATGCCGGTCATGTCGACGTGAGCGAGAAGGAGGCTTTGCGCGAGGCGATCCGCACGGACGGGGAGTTGGAGTCCGGAGCCGTGACCGGTCGCACCCACGGGGACGTCATGCAAGCCGCCCGAAAAGCCATCGGATGCGCCTGATTTACCATCCCGGGGATGAACTGGAGCTTATCGAAGCCGCTCGGTTTTATGAAAATCGTGTTCTTACGCTGGATCGTCAGTTTTTGGATATGGCTGATGAAGCGGTAACCCGGATTCAAACTTTGCCGTAGCGGTTTCGTGTGGTTAAGGATGAGGTCAGATGCTTGATCATGAACCGTTTTCCCTACTCGATTTACTACCGCCTTTCCTCGGATGAAATCGGTATCCTCGCGGTCACGCACCAGAGCCGCCGCCCGGATTACTGGCGGTGCAGGCTTGTAAAATAAGAAGGCGGGCAGATTGGCGGAAATCCTCTTGCCCTCGATGAAATGTCCGGCCAATCTGCCGCGCACCAAGGCGGCTTGGCGGAATTGGTAGACGCGCTCGACTCAAAATCGAGTTCTAACGAGTGTGGGTTCGAGTCCCACAGCCGCTACTTTTCACGCGACTGCGACAGCCGGTATTTCCCCGACACACGCAGCAATGGCCTCTCCCGATACGACCTCCCGCACCATCGGAATCATCGCAGGCAGCGGCGTTTATCCGGAGACTTTCATCGCCGAGGCGCGGCGGAAATCCCCCGGCATTCGGCTGGTGGTGGTCGCTTTCCACGGCGAGACGAAGCCGGAGCTGGAGAAACTCGCGAACGCCACCGAGTGGGTGCGGGTGGGCCAGCTGAGCAAGCTGATCAAGTTTTTCCGGCGCGAGGGCGCGGACCAGGCGGTGATGATGGGGCAGATTTCCCCGAAGAACCTCTTCGATCTCCGGCCGGACCTGCGGATCCTGATGATGCTGGCGCGGGTGAAGGAGCGGAACGCGGAGACGCTTTTCGGGGCGATCGGCGAGGAGCTGGCGAAGGACGGAATCACGCTGCTGCCAGCGACAACATTTCTTGAGGATCATCTGCCTGGACCGGGCTATGTCTGCGGTCCGGCATTCAAGAAGCGCCAGCTCGCGGATGCGGATTTCGGGTTCCGGATCGCCAAGCAAACGAGCGCGCTCGACATCGGGCAGAGCGTCGTGGTCCGCCACGGCACGGTGCTCGCGGCCGAGGCATTCGAGGGCACGAACGCCTGCATCAAGCGCGGCGGCGAGCTCGGGCGCGGCAAGGACGTGCTGCTGGTGAAGGTTTCCAAGCCGAACCAGGATTTCCGTTTCGACGTGCCGGTCATCGGCCCGCAGACCATCGAGACCTGCGCCGCCGCCGGGGTGGGGGGCATCGCCATCGAGGCTGGGAAGACTTTGCTGTTGGAAAAGGCGCGGGTCGCCGAGCTTTGTGACAAGCACGGGATCGGGATTCACGCGGTGTAGCGGCGATCACCGGTCGCCGTGATTTTATTTTCTTCAGATAAAACGCGGCGACCGGTGATCGCCGCTACGGCAGCAAGTCCGTGTAAGTCCCTGGATCGCTGCCGGGGATCTCGATGGCGCCGCAGTTTTTCGCATAGAATTCTTTCGGACCCACGCCGCCGATGATCGCGTAGGCGTAGCCGATGTCGCGCAGGCCTTCGAGTGCTTTGAAGAGCAGCGCCTTGCCCAGGCCGAGTCCGCGGGCGTTTTCCGAAACTCCGGTCGGGCCGAAAAATCCGCGCTGCGTCGTGTCGTAACAAGCGAAGCCGAGAATCTGTTTGTCGCGCGTGGCGATGAAGCAGGCGATCGGCTGGCGGGTCATCGCGACTTCCACCTCGCTGACCCATTTTTCCGAGAAATGCGCCTTCGCGAAGGCAGCGACCGTGTGCTTCTCGAAGGCCCGCGCGCGCCGCAGCGTGACGCCTTTGGCGGCGGTTTTCGCATAGAGTGAAGCCGATTCCGGCAAGTCGTAAAGGCGCACCAGCATGTCGATCATGTGCGGAGTAAAAGGCCAAGCGTGCGGCCGGGGAAGCTTGATTTCAAGGCGGTCGGTCGTTTTTTGTCGAACCCCAAGCGCATCCATGGATCGCGTTGCTTGTCAGTTGACCTCATCCGGCCAGCCCCGTAGCTTGCCATCGTTCTTGCAATTTTACTTATGAAAACACCAATTACCGTCTCCATCACCGGTGCCGCTGGCCAGATTGGCTATGCCCTGTTGTTCCGCATCGCCTCCGGTTTCGTCTTCGGCCCGGACCAGCCTGTCAATCTCCGCCTGATTGAAATCGAGCCCGGCCTGCCCGCGCTGCAAGGGGTCATCATGGAGCTCGACGACTGCGCTTTCCCGCTGCTTAACGAAGTCGTCGGCACCGCCGATCTGGACGAGGGATTCAAGGATGCGAACTGGTGCCTGCTCGTCGGCTCGGTGCCGCGCAAGGCCGGGATGGAACGCGCCGACCTGCTCGGCATCAACGGCAAGATTTTCACCGGCCAAGGCCAGGCCATCGCCCGCAACGCCGCCAAGGATGTCCGCGTGTTAGTGGTTGGGAATCCCTGCAACACCAACGCGCTCATCGCCATGAACAACGCCGCCGGCATTCCCGCCGACCGCTTCTTCGCGATGACCCGGCTGGATGAAAACCGCGCGAAAAGCCAGCTCGCCAGGAAGGCCGGCGTCCATCAGTCGAAGGTCACCAACCTCTGCATCTGGGGCAACCACTCCGCCACCCAGTATCCGGATTTCACCAACGCGAAGATCGACGGCCGCCCCGCCACCGAAGTCATCACCGACCACGAATGGCTCAAGGGCGAGTTCATCGCCACCGTCCAACAGCGCGGCGCCGCCGTGATCAAGGCGCGCGGACTTTCCTCCGCTGCTTCCGCCGCGAATGCCGCGCTCGATACCGTGAAAAGCCTCGTCAACCCGACTCCGGCCGGTGACTGGTATTCCGTCGCCGTCTGCTCGGACGGTTCCTACGGCATCGAAAAAGGTCTCATGACTTCCATGCCGATCCGCACCATCGAGAACGGGAAATGGGAAGTTGTCCAAGACGTGCCCGTCGATGCCTTCAGTCAGGAAAAAATTGATTTCACCATCAACGAGCTCAAGGAAGAGCGCGAGGCGGTGAAGGATTTGCTCCCGGGTTGAGGGTTTTTATCCCTACGCCCGCCGGTCGAGGTTATCAACTTGGTCGATCCACGGTTGATACTCGGCGGGGATGGGTGCTTCGAAATGAAGGCGCTCGCCGGTGACCGGGTGGTCGAGGGTGAGCCGCCAGGCATGGAGCATCAGGCGGCCGGTTAGTTCCGAGGTTTTGCTGGGCTTTCCGTAGATCGGATCACCGACCAGCGGCGCGCCCTTGTGGTGGAGGTGGACGCGAATCTGATGGGTGCGGCCGGTGTGGAGGTGGCAGAGGACCAGCGCGGTGAGCGTGGCCGGATCGGCAGTGAGAACCTCGTAGTCGGTGATGGCGGTTTTTCCGCCGGGCGGATTGACGACGGCCATTTTTTGGCGGTTCACCGGGTGGCGGCCGATGTGGGTGAAGATCGTGTCCTTGGCGGGCTTGGGGATGCCCTGGCTGACGGCCAAGTAGAGCTTTTCCATCGTCCGGCCGGCGAACTGGCCGACGAGCGACTGGTGGGCGACGTCGGACTTGGCGACGACAATGCAGCCGGAGGTGTCCTTGTCGAGGCGGTGGACGATGCCGGGCCGCTCGACGCCGCCGATGCCTGAGAGTTTCCCTTTGCAATGGTGGAGCAGCGCGTTGACCAGCGTGCCGTCGGGATTTCCCGGCGCCGGGTGGACGACCATCCCGGATGCCTTGTTGAGAACCACCATGTCGCCATCTTCAAACAGGATTTCCAGCGCGAGATCCTGGGCCTCGTTGTGAAGCGGCACGGCTTCGGGCAGGACGACGGTGATGCGGTCGCCGAGTTTCACGGCGTCGCGCGGCTTGGCGGGGTGGCCGTTGATCTGGATGAACTGCTCGCGGATGAGGGTCTGGATGCGCGAGCGGGAGAGGTCCGCAAGGCGGGCGGCGAGAAAGGCGTCGATGCGCTCGCCCGGACTGTCTTCAACTAGGATCTCCACGCCGTGAGTCTCGCCGCGAGAAAAGGTGCTGCAAGATTCAAGTTTGCACCCGGGTGGCGCGCCGCTAGCGTTCGCCCATGCCGGAGCGCGCCGAAACCATCGTCCATTGTTATGCTTGCGAGAGCCCGATGGACGTTTCGGCGATGGCGCCTTTTACCAATGTCGTTTGTCCGGCCTGCGGCGAGCACATGCGGGTGAAGCGCGAGTTCGGCCCTTACACGCTGGTCCGGCGGCATGCGGTGGGCGGCATGAGCATGGTTTTCGTGGCGCATGACCCGACGCTCGACCGCGAGGTGGCGTTGAAAATCCTCAGCGAGGATTTCTCGGCCGACGAGCGTCGGATCAAGGCCTTCGAGGAGGAGGCGAGGATCACCGCTTCTTTCAGCCATCCGAACGTGGTGCGCGTGCTCACGACGGGAAATGCCTTCGGACGCTTTTACATCGCGATGGAATTCGTGCCGGGCGGGCATTTCGAGCACCAGATCCGGGAACGCGGGAAAATCCCCGTATTGGAAATGCTGCCGCTCGCCATCGCGGTCGCGCAGGGACTTAAGGCCGCGCATTCGGCGGGCTTGATCCATCGCGACGTGAAACCGGGAAACATCCTGCTCGATGGCGAGGGCCATGCGAAGCTGGTGGACTTCGGGCTCGCGCTCGTGACCCAGGGCGGCCAGGCCCAAGCCTCCGAGGTCTGGGCCACTCCTTACTACGTCCCGCCGGAAGCGATCGAAGGTTACGTCGAGGATTTTCGCTCCGACATCTATGCCTTCGGGGCGACCGTTTATCACGCTCTAGCCGGCAAGCCGTCCTGCGGTGAGGAAACAATGGCCACCGACATCCTGCGCGAGGCGAAGAGAAAAGTGGTGCCGCTGGGCATCGCCGAGCCGTCGCTGCCCGCCGATGTGTGCCGGATCGTGGAACGGGCGATGGCCTATGACCCGAAGGATCGTTTCTCGTCTTATGACGAAATGATCGGCCTGATGGAGACCGCGTTGAAGCGTTTGAAATCCGGCGCTCCCGAAGCGGCGGAGACCTCCGGCAGCGCGGCGAAAAACCGGGCGCGGAAGAAGCGGGACGAAAGGATCGAGCTCACGGTCGCGAGCTTGGTCCTGTTGGTTTTGGTCGGCGGAGGCATCTGGTGGATCACCCGCAAGGACCCCTTGTCGGAGCCGAAGGCAGCAGTGATTGTTAGTGCTGATTCGGTCGTTCCCGGTCCCGCATCCACGGCGGGTATCGACATCGCGAAAAGCTACCGCGAGGCGCGGGCCGCGGTGGAGTCCCGCGATTTCGCGAAAGCGGCCGCTGGGTTCGCAAAACTGCGCGAAAATCCCGAGGTGCAGGAGCCCACCCGCAGTTGGGCCGGCGTGGAGGCGGTGGTCGCCAGCTATCTTGACGGACAGTCCGCCGAGGCGAGGAATCAGGCCAGGGCCACTCGCGCTCACGTATTGTCCGTGCCGGAAGAACAGCGGATCGGTGAGGGGTTGATCCGGACGCTGGATCGGTTGGGGAGGTTTCCCGCCATCCCCGCGAAGGAACTCCATGCTTCCGGGGGCGGCGCGTCGCACGTGCTGGCCTGGATGCTCGCCGGACTCAAGGACTGGGAACAGGGAATGCCGGGCGAGGCGGCGGGCTGGTTCGCCGCGGTCGCGTTCGCGAAGATTCCGGAAGGGGACGAATGGCTCGAAATCTACCAAAGTCTGGCGAATGACTATCTTGCAGATCACCAGGCGCTCTCCAACCCGGTGTTTGATGGATATCCCGCTGACGTGGCCGGATGCAACGCGGCGATTGCCGAACTGGAGGAAATCCTCGGAACTTTGAAAACCCGCGGCCGCGCCCGTTACAACGTGCGCGCCTGGCAGCTCGACCTGACGAAGCATTCCAAGCTGCTTGCCGTCCCCCAGGTCATCCCGTCCGCCGTGTCCGCCCCGCCCGACCTGGCCACGGTCATGGCGAAGCTCGCCGAGTTCTCCAAGGACTTTCGTTTTTCGGACGCCTCCGCTTACCTGGTGTTCCTGCCCGCCGATCGGAATGGGGCGACGCGGACTTCCTTGCTCGCGGTTAGCAAGGCGTCCGCCGCGCTCTTTGCCGATCTCGCGGCGGATCTCCGCAAGGAAGCCGCGATCGGCGAGTTTCCCATGAAGACCGGGGAAATCGTCGGTAAAATCACCATCGATCCCGCCGGCGTGATCACCATCATGGGTGCGAGCCAGAAACCCGTTCCCGCCAAGTGGGGGGATTTCTCGCCGGACGCGATCATCGCCCTGCACCGGATCTTCGTGAAGAACTCGACGAGCGAGCAGGAGCGGTTGCGCCGCCACGAGTGCGCGATATCCTTCGACTGGCTCGCCGGAAACCGTGAGCGCGCGCTGCAGGCCGCCTCCATCCTGTCCCGGGAAAATCCGGCCTTCAAACAGCGCTGGGAAACGACCTCCAGCGGCCTGCCCTAGTCGCTAACGGCTGAAGCACGCGACCTCCGCCGCGCCAAGCGGCCGGAACTTTCCCGGCGGCAGCGCCTCATCCAGCACCAGCGGCCCGATGCTCTCGCGGTGCAGGCTCAGCACTTGGTTGCCCACCGCATGAAACATCCGCTTCACCTGATGGTAGCGCCCCTCGTGGATCGTTAGCAACGCGTCGCGCCCGCCCAAGATTTCCAACACCGCCGGACGCGTCGTCAGATCCTCGTAGGCGAAATAAATCCCCGCCGCGAAGATCGCCGCCGTTTCCGGTGAAATCTCATCCCGCGTCGTCACCCGGTAAACTTTCGAAATCTCCTCCAGCGGTTCCGTCACCCGCTTCGACCAGCATCCGTCGTTAGTCAGCAGCAGCAACCCCGTGCTCGCCCGGTCCAGCCGCCCCGCCAGGTGCAGCTCGTCGCGCAGCGGGTGGTCGATCAACTCCATCACCGTGGGATGCAGCGGATCGGTCGTCGCGCTGAGATAGCCGGCCGGCTTGTACAGCATCAGATAGACGGCCTCTTGAGCCTGCAGGATTTCACCCTCCAGCTCGATCCTGCTGAAGCGGCTGATCCGCCGGCGTCCGTCGGTTTCCACCGCACCGTCCACCCGCACCCGGCCGTCTTGCAACAGGCGCGAAACCTCCTTGCACGGGTGGGTCCCGCGGCGGGTGAGGAATCGGTCAAGGCGCATGGGGCGAATCAACAGGCGGGGACGCCTGTATCACTTCACGCGTCCTTGCCGCAGCACTGCTTGAACTTCTTGCCGGAGCCGCAGGGGCAGGGGGCGTTGCGGCCGGTGGTCTCGATGGAGAAGCTTGGTTTGCGTTTGGGCAGGTTGAGCTTGAGGGTGGTGCCTTCGGGTGAGGGCAGGGCGGCCGGGTTGACGTTCGCGGAACTGCCGGAGACGGCCATGTTGTCGCGGGTGAGCGCGGCTTCGCCGCCGTGGAGTTTTTGGGGTGCGCTGTGGAGCTGCTGGAGAAAGGCCTCGAGATTGGCGGCCGAGCGGAAGAGATTTTGAAGGGCCTCCTGTTTGATGGAGTCCATCAGGGTGACGAAGAGGTTGTAGGCCTCGTTCTTATACTCGATGAGCGGGTCTTTCTGGCCCTGGGCGCGCAGGCCGACGCCTTCGCGGAGCGCGTCCATGTTGTAAAGATGCGCCTGCCATTGCTTGTCGATGGCGACGAGCACCATGCGGCGCTCCTCTTGGTCGAGCACTTCCATCGGCAGGTCGCCGACGCGGACTTGATAGGCTTGTTTGACCTTGTCCACGAGCATCGCGGAGACGGCTTCCTCGTTGTGGCTGCTGAGGAAATCGTCGGCAGTGACGCTGACGGGAAGGGTGGCGTTGACCCAGTGCAGGAGCTCGTTGTAATCGGGCTGCTTGTCATCGCGGTCGGCGAGGTATTCGTGGACCTTGGCGGGGATGGTCTCGTCGATGATCTCGTTGACGAGGTCGCGCGGGACTTCGGTGGTGAGGACTTCGTTGCGGTAGCCGTAAACGACCTCGCGCTGCATGTTCATGACGTCGTCGAAGTCGAGCACGCGCTTGCGGCCGGTGTAGTCGCGTTGTTCCACGCGCTTCTGGGCGGTTTCCACGGAGCGGTTGAGCCACGAGTGTTCGAGGGCTTCGCCTTCCTTCATGCCGAAGCGCTCCATCATGGCGGTCATGCGGTCGGCGGCGGCGAAGTTGCGCATGAGGTCGTCCTCGAAGGAGATGAAAAACTGCGAGCGCCCGGGGTCGCCCTGGCGCGAGCACCGGCCGCGGAGTTGGCGGTCGATGCGGCGGGACTGGTGGCGCTCGGTGCCGATGACGAACAAGCCGCCGGCTTCGGGGACGCCGGGGGCGAGCTTGATGTCAGTGCCGCGGCCGGCCATGTTCGTGGAGACGGTAACGGCGCCGAGGTGGCCGGCGCGGGAGATGATCTCGGCTTCCTGTTGGTGGAATTTCGCGTTGAGAACCGAGTGCGGGATCTTCGCGCGCTTGAGCATGCGGGCGAGGGTTTCCGACGACTCGACGGACGCGGTGCCGACCAGCACGGGCTGCCCCTTGGCGTGGGCTTCCTCGATTTTCGCGATGACGGCGTTGAACTTCTCGCGGCGGGTCTTGAAGACCTGGTCATTCTCGTCGATGCGGATGTTCGCCGTGTTGGTCGGGATCGGCAGCACGTCGAGGCGGTAGATGTCGTGGAACTCGGCGGCCTCGGTCTCGGCGGTGCCAGTCATGCCCGCGAGTTTCTGATAGAGGCGGAAATAGTTCTGGATGGTGATGGTGGCGAAGGTCTGGGTTTCTTTCTCGATGGAGACGTCTTCCTTGGCTTCGACGGCCTGGTGGAGGCCGTCCGACCAGCGGCGACCGGGCATTTCGCGGCCGGTGTTTTCATCGACGATGATGACCTTGTCGTCCTTGACCACATATTGGACGTCCTTTTCAAAAACGCAGTAGGCCTTGAGCAGCTGGGAGATGTTATGGATCTTCTCGGCTTGGAGGTCCATGCGGACCTGGAGGGTGTCCTTGGCCGAGATTTTCTGTTCCTCGGTGAGCGAGCGGTCGGTGTCAATGTCGGCGTAGAGGGTGCCGAGGTCGGGCAGGGTGAAGGATTCCGGATCGCCGGGGGCGAGGAAATCTCGGCCCATTTCCATGAGGTCCGAGTCGTGGCCTTTTTCATCGATGATGAAATAGAGTTCTTCTTTGAGTTCGAAGAGTTCCTTTTTCTGGGCATCCTGGTGGAAGGAGAGTTCGGCTTTTTCCAACAGCTTGCGCATTTCCGGGTCCTCCATGAAGCGCATGAGCTGGCGGTTGCGCGGCTGGCCGAGCTTCACTTTGAAGAGGTTGCGGCCGGCGCTGACGGGATCGCCGTTTTCGAGCAGTTGCTTGGTCTCGGTGGCGAGGTTGTTGCAGAGCTCGGTCTGCTTTTTCACGAGCTGCTCGACGAGCGGCTTGTATTTGTCGAACTGGTGGGACGACTGGGCGGACGGGCCGGAAATGATGAGCGGGGTGCGCGCCTCGTCGATGAGGATGGAGTCCACTTCGTCGATGATGGCGAGGTAGTGGCCGCGCTGGACTTGCTCGTCCTTGGTGGAGGCCATGCCGTTGTCGCGGAGGTAGTCGAAGCCGAACTCGGCGTTGGTGCCGTAGGTGATGTCGCAGGCGTATTCGGCGCGGCGTTCCCAGGGCGGCATCTGGTTCTGGATGGTGCCGACCGTTAGGCCGAGGAAGCGGAAGAGCGAGCCCATCCACTCGGAGTCGCGTTTGGCGAGGTAGTCGTTGACGGTGACGACGTGGACGCCGAGGCCGGTGAGGGCGTTCAGATAGACGGGCAGGGTGGCGACGAGGGTTTTGCCCTCACCGGTCTGCATTTCCGCGATCATGCCGCGGTGGAGGGCGACGCCGCCAACGAGCTGGACGTCGAAATGGATCATCTCCCAGGCGAGCGGCCGCTCGTTGACGGTGATCTCCGTGCCGCAGAGGCGGCGGGCGCCGTTTTTGACGACGGCGTAGGCCTCGGGGAGGATTTTCTCAAGATACTTGGCGCGGGATTTGCCGAACTCCGGCTCGATCTCGTGGAACGCGGCTTTGGCGGACTCGATGGTGGAGGCGGTGGCGAGAATGGTGGCGGGGAGCGATGGGAATTCCTCGCGGAGCGGGGCGAGGCGGGCTTCGAGCGCTTCGGCGGTGGCGCGGAGTTCGGGGTCATCCATGCGCTCGATCAAGGGTTTCGCGGGGGCGTCGAGCGCGTGGTAGCGGGCAAGGTGCGACTGCCATTTGGCAGTGAATTCCAGGAGTTTTTCTACGGGCTCGCGCTGGAGGGCTTCTTCGATTTCATTGATGCGGGCTACCGTCGGCCGGATGCGGCGCACTTCGCGCTGGTTCTTGCTGCCGACGATTTTCTGGAGAATCCACTTGATCATAAGAGATGGGGTAGGGCGATTTTACCCGCCCGGAGCGGAGGCGATACACTGGCATTGATGCGGGTGCAAGCCCTAGAAAGGGTAGGGAAATGGGGGGGCTGCGGGTCAAATCGTCATCGCGTGGAAGCCGCCGTCCACGATCATTTCGATGCCGTTGATGAAGGAACCGGCCTTGGAGGATGCGAGGAGCAGCGTCGCGCCGATGAGCTCCTCCGAGTTTCCAAAACGCGAGGCCGGGGTCTGGCGGAGAATGTCGAGGACGCGGGCCTCGTCGAGCACCTTGCGGTTTTGTTCGGCGGGGAAGAAGCCGGGGACGAGGGTATTGACGCGGATGTCCTTGTCGGCCCATTCGCGGGCGAGGTTACGGCTGAGATTGTGCACGGCGGCCTTGGAGGCGGAATAGGTGAAGACGCGCGAGAGGGGATTGAGTCCGGAAATGGAGCCGAGGTTGATGATGGAGGCGGGCTGGGATTCATCGATGAAATAGCGGCCGAACACCTGGCAGGCGCGAAAAATGGCGGAGAGATTGGTGTCGATGATGCGCTGGTATTCCTCTTCGGTGATGTCGAGGAACGGGGTCGGGGAGTTGGTTCCGGCGCCGTTGATCAGGATGTCGACCTGGCCGGAGCGCTTGAGGACGGTGTCGAGAAGCGACTGGAGGGATTCGCGGGAGGTGACATCGACCGGGACGAAGTAGCCTTTTCCGCCATGAGACTCGACTTCGGCGAGGCGCTTGGCGGCTTTTTCCGCGATGCGGCCGCCGAGGACGACCTCGGCGCCGGCGCGGGCGAGCCCGACCGCCATGGTGCCGCAGAGCTCACCGGTGCCGCCGATAATGACGGCGGTTTTTCCGGAAAGGTCGAAGAGGTCTTTAAGAAATGATGCGATCTGCATGAGTGGAGTTTTGTGAGAATGGCAACTGATGCCAAGCACGGATTTGAGGGGTGTAAATCAACGCCGCAGGCTTCACGCCAGCATTTCCAGCAGGTGCCCGAAGACGTCGGAGTTTTTCACCATGCCGGCGAAGCGGTCGGACTGTGGGCCGATGGCGGAGATGAGCGTGGGGTCGGAGGTGTGGGTGGTGCCGGTCCAGCCGATGCCGGTGTGGTTGCCGGCGAACTGGCCCAGCAGGCCCTCGGGTTTGCTGAGTTGTTCGTTCCACTCGACGACCGGTTGTTTTTCAAAAATCTCAAGCAGCGCGGCGGACTGGTCGGGCTTGAGGGTGAAGTCGAGGTGCTGCTTGATGAGAGCGGTGAGCTGGTCGCCGGTTCCGCGCTGGGTTTTCGCCCACTCGGCGAAGAGGCGCTCGTGGGAGGCCTTCATTTTCGTGATCCGGGCGAAGCTCTGGGTGCTTTCGGCGTAGCCGTTGCCTATCCCGTTGAGGCCGGGGTTGGAGTTGCCGTGGTCGCTGGTGACGACAAGCAGGATGTCGTCGCGATTTCCGATGAGGGCGAGCACGGCGGCGAGCGCGTCGTCGAAGGCGAGCTGGTCGCCTAGCAGCGCGCCGATGTCGTTGAGGTGGGCGGCGTGGTCGATGCGGGCGCCCTCGATTTGCAGCAGAAACGGTTTGTCGCCTGGCAGGAAACGGGTGAGCGCGGCCTGCGCCATTTCCGTGAGAGTGGGGACGGCGGCGGCCATCGCGGGGTTGTGGTCGCGGTCGATGGAGAAAGGGAGGTGGCCGCGGGCGAAGGTGCCGAGGAGTTTCTGCCCGCGGGCGGCGAGGAGCGCGTCGCGGGTGTTGACGATGCCGTAGCCAGCATTGGCGAAATCGCCGGCGAGGTCGCGCTTGTCGGCGCGGTCCTTCGCGCTGAAATGGCCGGAACCGCCGCCGAGTAGGATTTCCACGCGGTCGAGGTATTGCGGGGCGATGTCGTCTTCGTTGCCGCGTTTCGGAATGATGGCCGCGAATCCGGCGGGCGTGGCGTGGGTGATGGTGGCGGTGCTGACGAGGCCGATCCGCGCGCCTTTGTTTTTGAGAATCGTGGCGATGGGCGTGATTTCCCGGCCTTCGGGGCTGACGTTGATGGAGCCGTTGTTGACGCGCTGGCCTCCGCCCCAAGAGCTGGAGGCCGCGGCGGAATCGGTGACCATCGAGTTGGCCGAGGCGGTGTCCATCAGGCCGCGGGCGGCGCTGCGGTCGTTAAGCAGCGACCACCACCGGGTGCCGCGGCTGCGGGTGAGGTTGGAATACGCCTCGGCCATCGTTAGAACGCCGGGGCTCATGCCGTCTGAAACCATGAAAACGATCCCGCGCACTTTGCGGGCGGGGCTACCTGAGGGGTCGGCGGAGGCCTTGGTGGCGGCGAGCAGCGCGGCGGCACTGCTGAAGGTGGCGGCCTTGAGCCAGTCCCGGCGGGCGATTTCACAGGTGCTGGTGAGCGCGGATTTCATGCCCGATGATGAGCCGCCCAGGCGCGGACGGCAAGACCGGGAAACGATCTTCTCACCTCAGGCTTGCGCGAATGCTTCCGCTTCTTTAACCATCCGCCCTCATGACGCACGATCCGGACCATCACGCTTCGCTGGGGGAAATGTATTCCGACTATTTCCTCGACTACGCCAGCTACGTCATCCTCGAACGCGCGGTGCCGCACCTTTACGACGGACTCAAGCCGGTCCAGCGCCGCATCCTCCACGCCATGGACGAGCTCGACGACGGCCGCTACAACAAGGTGGCGGGGATCGTCGGCAACACGATGAACTATCACCCGCACGGCGACCAGTCCATCGGTGCCGCCATCGTCGGACTCGGCCAAAAGGACCTGCTCATCGACACCCAGGGCAACTGGGGCAACACCCTCACCGGCGACGGCGCGGCCGCTCCCCGTTACATCGAGGCCCGCCTCACCAAGTTCGCCAACGAGGTCGTCTTCAACCCGAAAACCACCTCCTGGCTGCCCAGCTACGACGGCCGCCGGAAAGAGCCCGACACGCTGCCTGTTAAATTTCCGCTGCTCCTCGCGCAGGGCGTCGAGGGTATCGCTGTAGGTCTCGCCTGCAAGATACTGCCGCATAATTTCCACGAGCTCATCGAGGCCGCCATCGCCGTGCTGCGCGACCAGCCGTTTACGCTGGTTCCCGATTTCCCGACCGCGGGCATCATGGACGCCGCCGAATACCGCGACGGCCTGCGCGGCGGGAAAGTCCGGGTCCGCGCCCGCATCGCCACCGACAAAAAGGGCATCCTGCGCATCACGGAAATCCCCTTCGGCACCACCACCGGCGGCCTGATGGAGTCGGTCGTCGCCGCCGCCGACAAGGGGAAAATCAAGATCGCCAAGATCGAGGACAATACTGCCGCCCACGCTGACATCCTCGTCTATCTGCCCGCCGGGGCCGATCCCGAGCAGACCCGAGACGCGCTTTACGCATTCACCGATTGCGAGCTGACGATTTCCCCTAACGCCTGCGTCATCGTTGATGGCAAGCCGGTGTTCATGGCGGTTTCCGACATCCTCCGCCGCACCACCTTCCACACCCGCAACCTGCTGGAAATGGAGTTGCAGATCAAACTCGGCGAGCTGGCCGAGAAATGGCACTTCAGCTCGCTGGAAAAGATCTTCATCGAGAACCGCATCTACCGCGACATCGAGGAATGCGAAACCTGGGAAGCCGTGCTCAAGGCCATCGACGACGGTTTGAAGCCGTTCAAGAAACTCCTCAAGCGCGAGGTCACCGAGGAGGACCTCGCCCGCCTCACCGAGATCAAGATCAAGCGCATCTCCAAGTTCGACTCCTTCAAGGCTGATGAGGAAATCCGCGGGCTCGAAAAAGGCATCGAGGAAACCGAGAAGAACCTCCGCAACCTCACCCGTTACACGGTTCGCTGGTATGAGGAGCTCGCCAAGAAATACGGCAAGGACCGCGAGCGCCGCACCGAGATCGCCTCGTTCGAGCGGGTGGACCGGATGCAGGTCGTCGCCGCCACCGAGACGCTCTATCTGGACGCCAAGAACGGCTTCGCCGGCTACGGTCTGAAAAAAGACGGTGAGCCGATTGAGAAGTGTTCCACCATCGACGACCTCATCACCTTCACCCAGGACGGGAAGATGCGCGTGATGAAAGTGGCGGAAAAAGTCTTCGTTGGCCAGAAGCCGCTGCGTGTCGCCATCTTCCGCAAGGACGAGGACCTCATCTACTCGATGATCTATCGGGATGGCCGCGAAGGCCCCATCCTCGCCAAGCGGTTCACCGTCGGCGGCGTCACCCGCGACAAGGAATACGACCTGACCAAGGGCAAGCCCGGCACCCGCGTCCTCTATTTCGCCTTCCACAAGACCAACGAGGAAAGCGCCGCGCAAATGCTGCTGGTCCACCTCAAGTCCGGCCTGCGGATGAAGAACCTCATCCGGCCGCTGCACTTTGCCGAGTTCGGGATTAAGAGCCGCTCCAGCGCCGGCAACCTCGTCACCAAGCACGGCATCGAGAAAATCATCCGCGCGCCCAAGGACTACGACCCCACGCTCGGCGCGTGACCGGATTCGAAGCCGGCCCCTCCATGCCGGCTGGGTTCCGCAGCGCCCCCTTGAGGAGGGGCTTGCGGGACCTTGGGTTTCTTCATGGGTGAAATGCACAACCGCAAGCGAAGGTTAAATCGGGAATGAAGAGGTTTTTTCACCGCCAAGTTCGCCAAGCCAAACTGACGGTAAATTTCGATATTAAGATATGGAAGCGGATTTCTGGAATGGTCATTTGTGCTTCCTCTGCGGACTTGGCGTCTTGGCGGCCCAAATTCTTTCCATCCGTGCCGACTTGCTCAAGTAACGATCTCTAATGTCGGCCCTGCGATCCCGGCCGGGATTCCGACCTTGCCGTCGCTTTTTCCACGAATCAGCAAAGTCGTTGCACGGCCGTCGCCAGAGTTCCCTCGTTCTGACCCTTACGGCATTCAAGCGCCCGGAATCCCTCCGCTACGGCCGCACTCCGCCTAAGATGATCGTCTGCCTCGCCACCACGACCCGTTTTCGCGAGGATATTCTATCCAACCGGATCGAGTAGATCGTTCACGACTCGTTCAAGAAGGTGCTGTAAAAATCGGTTGGTGCCAGTGAACTGGATTCTTGGAAGAGCTCTCTCCGGCACATGGATACAGTATTGGAGGACGCTGGAATCTCTCACGACGCCGGCGTGGGGATCGATTTCAACATCCCGTAAACCGCCAAACGCGTCGATTTCATCGTCACCGGCACCTGCGGCGATGGCCAGCGCACCGCGGTGATCGTCGAGCAGAAACAATGGCAGGAGGCCAAGGCCACTACCAAGGACGCCATCGTCAGCACTTTTGTGGGCGGGCGTGAGCGGGAGGTGAACTGGTGAGCTTCAGGAAGATTATAAAATTCGGCTTGTTGAATCAGATAGATACTGCTAGCTAATCCGCGCCTCTCTATCATACACGCAATGCAATTCATCCTCCTTATTCTTCTTGCGGCGGCCCTCCTGCCAGGCTGTTCAAAAAAGCCAGTCAATGTTGCAGGGCAGTTCTTTGTCGTCACCAAGGGACGGGAAAACATCAATATAGGTGACCTGGAAGTCCGCGTGATCCCTGACGGTGAGTTTCTGAACATGGCCAAGGCGACGATGCCGTGGATTCAAGAGGAAGTTCGCAAGGAGGCTCAATTCAAGGCTGACGCCAGCTTCATGACCGCTTTTATCAAGGAATTGCTAGCGATGGAGGAGGCTGCTCCCAATCCCATCCCCGAGCTTCCGGAAATCCGCAACGCCATCGTGAAGGACGCCGACCAAGCCGGGAGTATTCCGACTTGCGCGCTTTCAGGCGGCATGTTGAAACGTGGCATGGGCAAGCTGATGTCCATCGCCACCTCCGCCTTGTCGGCCACTACGGATGCGGATGGGCGTTTCACGGTTTCCATCACAGGGAAGACTTGGTTCCTTGCTGCGGGACAGCGTGAGGTGGGGAAGGAAACGGAACAATACCTGTGGGTGAAAGGCTTTGAACCTCAGGGAGACGCGACAAGCGCCACACTGGCGATTTTCAACGAGGCTGACATCGATTCGGAGGATGGGCTCTATTCACTTCTGGGGAAAGTCACCGGATCATCGGTTGATCTGGATGGATTCCGAAAGGTCGATGTTTCGGAGCAGATGAAGTTGCTGGTCGCTCGTCATCGCGAAGATGCCAATGCGGCCAAGGCCAAGGTGGAGAGTGAAGCGGCAGAAGCGCAGGCCAAGCTAACCGCCGAGATGGGTGCCGGGCGGGTTGGTGCTTCCGTGGGTGTGACGTTGATTGGAATGGTAGTCATGCCATTTGCCTTCTGTCCGGCGGGATCTTTCATGATGGGCAGTCCGTCGTCGGAGGACGGGCGAGACAGCGATGAAAACCAAGTGCGCGTGACCCTCAGCAAAGACTTCTGGATGGCAGAGACGGAGGTGACACAGGCGCAATGGCGTTCGGTGATGGGGAGTCATCCAAGCAACTTTAAGGAGGATGATCTGCCAGTGGAGCAGGTGAGTTGGGATGACGCCCAGGAGTTTATCAAAAAAGTGAACGGCAGCGGTGCGATTCTAGAGGGTTGGGAGATGGCGCTGCCCACGGAGGCCCAGTGGGAATATGCCTGCCGGGCCGGAGAAGTCGGACCTTCTTCAGGAGGCACTATCGACCAAGTGGCTTGGTATGATGGAAACAGCGAAAACAAGACCCATCCTGTGGGCACAAAGAATCTTAATGCTTGGGGGCTATCCGACATGCACGGGAATGTGGAGGAGTGGTGCGCGGATTGGTATGGGGATAACTTGCAAAGCGGCACAGATCCATCTGGGGCTTCGTCTGGCGTCTACCGCGTGGGACGCGGCGGCTCGTGGGTCTATGGCGTCGTCAGCTGCCGCGCGGCCTTCCGGGGCAGCAACTTCCCGGACATCCGGCTCAACCTCATCGGCTTCCGCCCAGTCCTCGTTCCATCCGAGTGACCCGCCGGTAAGCGTAGGCATGAAGACTAGAGAGGGAGCTGATGGACGAACCTGAGACGCAGGGCTTCGGTGCCGGAGTGACGACGGCTGACGCCAGTCCCGGCGCATGAGCGCGCTGCCCTCCGTTACCGCCCTCAACCGGGGCATGCCGGGCGCTTTCGATATTGTCAGCGGGGAACCTTCGGAGGCATGCGGGTCATTGATGTGAATTTTTCTGAGCTGTGAGTTGACGCAGCGGGCAGGGGCAGGACATCCCATGCAGGCCACCGTTTACGCCAATCTCACCAGCCGCAGGCTAACCACGACGCTTGGCGTAGGCGCAGTCTCATTCCCGGCCTTCGTCCAAGGCGACAAGGTGCGTATCGGCCTGCGCATCGCGGATGAATCCGGCGCTCCGGTTAGTCCAGGATCTGGGTGAGCACGTAGGGGAGGATGCCGCCAGCTCGGTAGTAATCTTTTTCCACCGGGGTATCGATGCGGACGATGATGGGGACGTCGAAGCTCTCGCCGTTGGCGGGATGGACGCGGAGGGTGGCCTGCTGCATGGGCTTGAGGTTGTTGTCGATACCGGTGATGTCGAAGGTGGCGTCGCCGAGGCCTTTGACTTTGTCGTAGTCCTCTTTGTTGACGAAGTTGCAGGGAAGCACGCCCATGCCGACGAGGTTGGAGCGGTGGATGCGCTCAAAGGACTTGGTGATGACGGCTTTGACGCCGAGCAGGTTGGTGCCTTTGGCGGCCCAGTCGCGGCTGGAGCCCATGCCGTAGTCCTCGCCCCCGATGATGATGGTGGGAATGTTTTCTTCCTGGTAGACGGCGGCGGCGTCATAGATGGCGAGGGTGGGGATGTCGCCATTGAAGTCGGCCGGGCCGGAGACGCTGCCGTTCTGGAGCTCGTGGCTCTCGGCCATGAGGCGCTCCTTGGCCGGGGCGGCGGACGGGTAGTATTTGGTGACGCCGCCTTCGATACCGGGGACCATGAGGTTCTTGATGCGGACGTTGGCGAAGGTGCCGCGGGTCATGATGCGGTCGTTGCCGCGGCGCGAGCCGTAGGAGTTGAAATCGGCGAAGCCGACGCCTTTTTCAACGAGGTGGCGGCCGGCGGGGCTGTCCATTTTGATGGCTCCGGCAGGAGAGATGTGGTCGGTGGTGACGGAGTCGCCGAAGATGCCGAGCGGGCGCGCGCCGTGGATTTCCACGATGTCGCGCGGGGCGGGGGTGAAGCCGTCGAAGAAGGGCGGCTCCTGGATGTAGGTGGATTCGCGGTCCCACTCGTAAACGTTGCCGGTGGAGGATTTGATTTCGTTCCACTTCGGGTTCTGGTCGGAGAAGCCGGTGTAGAGCTTTTGGAAGACGTCGGGCCGGAGTGAAGCGTTCATCGCGTCGGTGATTTCCTGGCTGGTGGGCCAGATGTCGGCGAGGAAGACGGGTTCGCCTTTCGGGGTTTTGCCTAACGGCTCGGTGGTGAGGTCGATATCCACGGTGCCGGCGAGGGCGAAGGCGACGACGAGCGGCGGCGACATGAGGAAGTTCGCCTTAATGGACTGGTGGACGCGGGCCTCGAAGTTCCGGTTACCTGATAGGACGGAGGCGGCGACGATGTCCTCGGATTTCACGACGTCCTCGATGCCCGTGTCGAGCGGGCCGGAGTTGCCGATGCAGGTGGTGCAGCCGTAGCCGACGGTCTGGAAGCCGAGGGTGTCGAGCTCGGCCTGGAGGCCGGTTTTGTTGAGGTAGTCGGTGACGACGCGGGAGCCGGGTCCGAGTGAGGTTTTGACGGACGGGTTGATGGTGAGGCCGAGGGCATTGGCCTTTTTCGCTAACAAACCGGCGGCGAGCATGACGCTCGGGTTCGAGGTGTTGGTGCAGCTGGTGATGGCGGCGATGAGCACGGAGCCGTGGCCGATCTTGTCCTTCACGCCGCCCTTGCTATCGACGGTGACGATGGCGGTTTTGGTTTCGGATTTGGCGAAGCCTCCATCGGCGATGGGGGCGGCGAGGAGTTCACCCCATTTGACCTTGAGGTTGTCGAGGTCGATGCGGTCTTGCGGGCGCTTGGGCCCTGCGACGCCGGGTTTAACGGTGGAGAGGTCGAGATCGACGACTTGGGAGAATTCGAGGGCGTCGCGGTCGGTGGGGATGCCCCAGAGGCCTTGGGCCTTGTAGTAGTTTTCAACGGTGGTGCAGAGCTCGGGCGAGCGGCCGGTGCCGGCGAGGTAGCCGGTGGTGATTTCATCGATGCCGAAGAAGCCCATGGTCGCGCCGTATTCGGGGGCCATGTTGGCGATGGTGGCGCGGTCGGGCAGGCTGAGGGCCTTGGCACCGGGGCCGAAGAATTCGACGAATTTGCCGACAACTTTGGTTTTGCGGAGAACCTCGGTGACGAGCAGGACGAGGTCGGTGGCGGTGACCCCGGTGTTGAGCGCTCCGGTCAGATAGACGCCGACGACTTCGGGGACGAGGAAGGTGACGGGCTGACCAAGCATTCCGGCTTCCGCCTCGATGCCGCCCACGCCCCAGCCGACGACGCCGAGGCCGTTGATCATGGTGGTGTGGGAATCGGTGCCGACGAGGGTGTCCGGATAGAAAACGCCGTTTTTCTCAAGCACGCACTTGGCGAGGTATTCGAGGTTCACCTGGTGGACGATGCCGATGCCGGGAGGGACCACTTTGAAGGTATCGAAGGCTTGCTCGCCCCATTTGAGGAACTCGTAGCGCTCGCGGTTGCGGTGGAATTCGAGGTCGAGGTTTTTCTCCAGCGAGTCGGGGCCGCCGGCGTAATCGACTTGCACGGAGTGGTCGACGACGAGATCGACGGGGACCAGCGGCTCGATCATTTTCGCGTCCTTGCCCATGCCATCGACGGCGGAGCGCATCGCGGCGAGATCGACGAGGAGCGGCACGCCGGTGAAGTCCTGGAGCACGATGCGGGCGACGACGAAGGGGATTTCATAGTCGCCGGGCGCCTTGGCGTTGTAGTTGGCGAGGTTGGTGATGTCCTTTTCCGAGACTTTCAGCCCGTCCTGGTTGCGGAGGAGTGATTCCAGAACGATGCGGATCGAGACCGGCAATTTCGAGAGATTCGGGAAGCCTTGTTCGGCGAGGGCGGGGAGCGAGTGGAAATTTCCCTGGGTGCCAGAGCCGGTGGTGAAGGTGCGGAGTGTGTTCATGAATGAATCGTTGAGGAAAAGCCGGTGGGGCTGGAATGCGGCGGAGGTTATGGGCGGCGGGGGATTTGTCAAAATCGTTCACCCGCGGAGTGAAGGTTCATTTACGGAGTTGAGTGGCGGGGGCGACTGTGTAGCGTCCGCACATGCGAACCGGACGGGACTGGATGACGATGGTGTTGTGCGCTTGCTTGATGATTTCCTGCGGCGGAACGGGGCCTGCGCCGGTCGTTGAGAACATCGAAGCAGGGGACGAGCCAGCGGAGGGGGGAATCGCTGAGGTGCCGAATCCGAGCGCCTCGATGGCAAAAAAAAGCGGCAGATCGCTCGGTGAGATTCAGCGGGGACACGAAGTTTACATGCTGCATTGTGGCGAGTGCCACCGTTATAAGCTGCCGCAGGATTTGGACATCGACGAGTGGGAGACGGCGGTGCCGAAAATGATCGGGCATGCGGGGCTGGCGTTTGCGGACGAAAAAGCGGTGTTGTCCTACGTGGTGGCGGTGAAGATGGAGCGCGGGGAGAAATGATAAAGGCCCCGCTGGATTGCGGAACCTTTAGCTGAATCGTGAAACTTGGTTCCGCGGGATCAGTTGTATTTCGGCGACGTGTGCTGGTTGAAATAACCGTCTGTGAGATAATACATCGGGTCGGCGTAATCAGGCAGCGGGCCGGCGTCCGGAGGGAGCGGAATGTTGCCGACGGCGGCGTCTTCGGCTTGCGAGTAGGCGATGCTCACCGGCGTGCCGACTTTGACCAGGCGGAAGAATTTCGGGGCAAGATTCTCGTGCATCCGGATGCAGCCGTGAGTGCAGGGCTGGTGCTTGACCCAGCCGGTGTGGAAGCCGTAGTTAGCTTTGAACTCGCACCAGTAGGGCATCGGCGTGCCCTTGAACGACCAACCGGGAGGACGGTTGCTGAGCATGGTCTTTTGGACGCTGTTTCCGCTGTAAGCATAGCCGTGGGAGTTGGCGCGGCGTTTGTGCTCCTTTTTGAAGATGGTGAAGCTGCCAGAGGGGGTGGTCGTACCCGGGGCCCCGACGGAGACCGGCATGGCGAGCAATATTTCAGAACCCTCCATCACATACACCCGCTGCTTGCTGAGCGAGACTTTCACCCGGACGTTGCCCGGGCTGGTGGGCAGTTTCGTCGGCCGGTCGTAGGCGTGATAGGCCGCGAGGCCGGAGCCGCCAGATGAAATATTCGAACAGGAGGGGGACACGGTGGCAGCGCAGACTGCGGCGGCGAGGGCGAAAAGTGATTTTGAATTCATGGCGTTGTGATCAGGCCGGAGGATTGCGATCATTTGGAAAAATGCAAGACAAGACCAAGTGCCGGCGAATTGATCAGCGGAGCCGCTCCCAGGAATCCACCCGGGAATTGACGAACCAAACCGAGGCGATGCGATAGGGGATGTAGGCGACTTCCGGGCCGAAGCCGTATCCATAGCCCGGATAGTGGTGGCGGCCGTATGGCCCGTGGCCGTATCCATAGCCGCCGTAGAAGGTCGAGGTGTAAACCGGAAGCGAGCTGGCATAATCCCAGCGCTCGGTTCTTTTGGTATCCTTAGCCCCTTCGAAGCGCCGGGACGGATAGCCCCAGGCGAGCATCACTGCGTCCGGAGACATGCCGCGGGCGACTTGTCCCTGCTCGACGAGGCGTTGGTCCTTTTTGGGAAGTGCTGCGAAGACCTGCGGGTTTTGCGCGATCCGCGCCTGGGGCGTGGAGGGGACGCATGATGAAAAAGCGAGGCCGGCCAACAGTGCGGTGAGTAGTTTTTTCATGGCGGTGAATCTACGCCAAATCAAGCGGCGGCGCAACGTCCGGCAAGATGTTTTTCAAGAACCGGTGGAAAGGTGCTTGCCAATTGCGAATCCGACGCCGCAATCTTGAGGCGAACGTTTCCCCGATTGAAAATATGTCCGAACTTCTTGAAAATGACGATCTCACCGCCGCATTGAAAAAATGCCCCGAGTGGGATTTCGAAAAAAAAGCCATCACCCGGACCGTCGAGTTCGAGGAATTCATGGATGCGATTGATTTCGTGAACGATCTCGCCGAGATCGCCGAGGAAGCGCAGCATCATCCCGACATCACCATCAAGCACACCAAGGTGACTCTGAAACTAACCACCCATGATGCCGGTGGCGTGACGGATCTCGACGTCGAGCTCGCGCAGCGGGTGGACAACCTGGTAGACTGAGCCGCGGGAATTTTGAATCAAGCAGGGTTGCCCGTCCGCGGGTGGCCCGGCCTTTTTTCGTTCAGCGGGGGAGCATCAGCTCGGAGTCCTTCATTCCAGTTAGGTCGCCGAGGCCTTTGAGCAGGCAACGCAGGGTGAAGAACAGGAAGATCATGACAGGCACGCCGATGACAGCGAATCCCCAGCCGGTGACCTTGGCGATGATCGTGTTGTAGGTTTCCAGCGCGTCGAAAGCCTCCGCGTCGAAGCCGAGGAAAAACCATTGGGCGAGGATCAGGTTCATCAGCGAGCTGAGGAAGAAAGAGGCGGCGAAAAGCTTGGTGGCCTTGTGGAGCAGGCGCTCGTAGTCGGCCTGCGCGGAGATCGCAGTGACGCGGCTCTCGATTTTCGGGATGTCGAAGATCGAGTCGTTGTAGAGGAAGACCCGGATCAGCGGCGTGGCCGTGCGGTGGGAGAACAGGATCGCGACGCCGAGCACGAGCGGGATCAGCGCTTCCTTGAGGCCGAAGAGCAGTCCGGCGTTAGGCTTCACGGTGCCGTTCTTGTTCCACAGATAGACGGTCAGGCCGCCGGACAGCAGCACGGAAACCAGGCCGAGCGCCGAGAAGAAGTTGCCCTTGCGGGTCTTGAGGTAATACCAGGCGCCGTAGCCCAGCGGCAGCGCCAGGGCGAGGATCATCGCCTTGAGCGGGCCGATGTGCCAGGGCCTGGCGATTTTGCCGAGTCTTGCCTGCAGGTCCGGATCCTTGCTGAGGTAGCTGAGGATCAACACCGGCACGATCACGTTAACCAGGATGTTCGCGAGCGGGTGCTCCTTGGGTGTTTTCGGATCGGGCATGAAATCGATGGGATGTGGCAACCGCCGGGCGGACAACAAAAAGGCGGCCCCGGAAAATCCAAGGCCGCCCTGTTGGAGGAATCAGACTTTTCCGAAAATGCTCTGGCCGGTGGAACGGAGGTCGTCGCAGGCAGTTTTCATCCGCTCGCAAAGGCTGAGTTCGCCCTTTTTCAAATAGGAGCGCGGGTCGTAGTGCTTCTTATCGCCGACTTCGCCGTCGATCTTGAGCACGCCCTCGATGTTCTGGCACATGTGGGTGACGATCGGGCGGGTGAACGCGTATTGCGTGTCGGTGTCGATGTTCATTTTTACGACGCCGTAGTCGAGGGTCTCGCGGAGGTCGCTCTCGGAGGTGCCGGAGCCGCCGTGGAAAACGAGGTCCATTTCGGCGTCCGCGCCGTGCTTGTCCATGACCGCTTTTTGGCCGTCGCGCAGGATGGTGGGCTTGAGCTTCACCGCGCCGGGCTTGTAGGCGCCGTGGACGTTGCCGAAGGTGGCGGCGAACAGGAAGCGGCCGATCGGCTTGAGAGCTTCGTAAACTTCCACCATGTCTTCGGGCGTGGTGTAGAGTTTTTCGATCGGCAGGCCGGAAGTGTCGTGGCCGTCTTCCTCACCACCAACGCAGCCGGCTTCGACTTCGAGGATGATGCCGAGCTCGGCGCACTCCTTGAGGAGGTCCTTGGAAATTTCGAGGTTTTCCTTCAGATCGACGACCGAGCCGTCGAACATGTGGGATTGGAACAGCGGGCCTTTGCCTTCGGCGATGCGCTTGCGGGATGCTTCGAGCAGAGGCTTGAGGAAGCCCTCGACCTTGGCGGGATGGCAGTGGTCGGTGTGAAGCGCGATGAGCACGTTGTGTTTCTCGGCGAGCAGGTGGCAGGCCTCGGCGAGCACGATGGCTCCGAAGGCGGCGTCTTTCACCGAGGTGCCGGATGCGAATTCGCCGCCGCCGGTGGAAACTTGGATAATTCCGTCGGATTTCATTTCGGAAAACGCGCGCAGCGCACCGTTGATGGTGGGCAGCGAGGTGACGTTGATGGCGGGATAGGCGTAGCCACCCTTTTGGGCGGCGTCCAACATGGCGCGATATTGTGCGGGAGTTGCGATAGGCATGACGCGTGTGTGCTTAGACGCGCGGCGGATTAACGACAAGCCAGAATCGAGGAAATCCGCCGAGCTGCCCGGCTTGTGGCTTGCCAACCGCCGCCCGGCACGATTGTTTCTCATCCATCCCGATGACCTCGTCCGAATCAATTGTCTGCAAACCAACGCCTTGGTTTATCTTCCGCGCGCTGGTGATGCTGTTGATGTTCGGCGTGTTCGCGGTGCTTTTTTACATTGACGGCTCGACCGGATACCGGAAGAAAAACGAGGTTTTCTACCTGCACAAGACATTTCAGGCCGCCAACGAGGAGTTTTCCAACATGAATTCCAGCGGCGCGCTTACTGCTGACGAGTGGAAAAACCACGCGGCGAAGCAGTCCGTCGCGTTTCCCGCTGACCGCTCGATTCTGCCTCTATCGCTCACCCTGCCGATGCCCTGGCCTGAAATCCTCCAGGACTACGAGCGGATGAAGCCGCTCCAATGGAACATCCTATGGCGCGAATACACCCGTGAGCGCGGACTCGCCGCGTCTCCCCCAGAGCATTCTTATGACGCGGGGAAAATCAGGGAGCAGTGGATCGTCTGCGGAATTTGCGCCGCTCTAGCCGGCGCGGCGGCGTTTTTCCTGATCCGCACGCTTGGCCGCTCAATTTCGGCGGACAACGAGGCGGTCACCTCGCAGCAAGGCAAGCGGGTTCCCTATTCGGATCTCAAGACGCTCGATCTCCGCAAATGGGACACCAAGGGAATCGCCCTCATCGACTACGACGGCGCGTCCGGGAAAGGCCGGATTCGCATCGACGGCCTGACATACGGCGGCTTCAAAAAAGACAACGACGAGCCCGCCGAGCGCCTGATGCGCCTGATCCGCTCGCGGTTTTCCGGTGAAATCATCGAATACGCCTCCTTCTCCGACAGCCAATCCAAGGACGACGCCTCCAGTCCTGCCTGATTGATTTTCGCGGGTCCCGTGCTTTTCCGCTCCCGATTCGTTTTCGAGGTTGCCAAGCCGGGTCCGCAAGCGGTAACCACTCCCAACGCCAACACTCAACAACAGCAACTCATGTCAGACAAAAGTATCGAAGCCCGTGTAAAGGACATCATCGTGGACCAACTTGGCGTCAACGCTGATCAAGTAACCACCGAAGCCAAATTCGTCGAGGACCTCGGCGCCGACTCCCTCGACACCGTCGAGCTCGTCATGGCTTTCGAAGAAGAATTCGACATCGAAGTACCGGACGAAGAAGCTGAAAAGCTTCAAGCCGTCGGCGACGTAGTGACCTACATCACCAGCCAACAAGCCTGATACCGGAAGGCGAACGCTTTGCGAAAGGGCGGACTCCTCACAGGATGTCCGCCCTTTTCTTTGCATTGCAGCCGATCTGGGTGATTTTCTCCTGCCCATGCACTCTCCGGACGACATCCACTACGCGCTTGAAACGACCAAGGTTCTCCGCGAGCCAGATCGGCGCATCGACACCTTCGGCGAGACGCGGTTTGAATTCCAGCTCATCAGCGAGCTGATGGACCAGACCAACGAAGTCCGCATCCGCACCGGCGAGGTCGAGGCCATGCGCCCGCGCATCCTTCGTCCGTCCACTTACAACGAGGTCGCGCTCGATGGGTTCGATCCATCCGCGAGGGCGCGTTTCGACAAGCTGGTGGACAAGCTCAAAGCCGAAGGCAAGGACCTCGCCTTCCTCCAATACGGTTTCCAGTTCAAGCGCGGCCAGGTCCACGAGGAAATCGTCCACGACAGCATCGATGCCGTCCGCGAGCGGGTGCTCGATGACATCCGCCGCACCGGCAATCCAGCGCGCGCCATCATCGAGGGTGTGGACGACGCCTGGGAAATTTCCATTCTTAAGTTCTCCTTCGAGATGATCCTCCGCTCCCACGAAATCAACGCCTTCGATTTCAAGCGCCGCGGCCTCATTTAAGCCCCTCTGTTTGCGCCCATGAGCCTTTGGACGGTTTTCAAACTACTCGCCGCCTTGTGCGTTCTCGCGGTCATGGGCTTCACCGGCATGTTCGCCTATCATGTCGCCGTCGCACCACTCGGCGGCGTCTTTGAGGAAATCATTCCCCATCCTGCCGAAGTCGTCGGAACGCAGCCCGACGCCGACTTCGCCAAGATGCTCGACTCCGCCGAGCTGCCGGACATCGACCCCGGCGAGAAGGCGTTTCAAAAAGCCCACGAGCTGCTCGCCCTCGGCAAGCTCGGCGAGGCGCGCGAGAAACTAACCGCCATCGTCAACGTCTTCCCCACCTCCTCGTCCGCGCCCGTCGCCCGCCGGATCGTCGGCGAGATGAATCTCGACGAAATCCTCTCCACCACCCACGTGGCGGGCAAGAAGACCCACATCGTCAAACGCGGGAACTCGTTCCTCGGCATCGCCGCAGAGTATGGCACCTCGCTCGACTCGATCCTGCATCTCAACGGCATGATGGAGCTCAAGAACATCCAGCCCGGCGAGGAGCTCATCGTCATGCCACTGAATTTCCGACTCCTCATCGAGCCGCGGCGCAAAGCACTGTCCGTGTGGGACGGGGCCCGTTTCATCCGCGAATACCCGGTCATCCATCTGGATGTTCCGGGCAAATTGGCGCCGGGAAAAACCACCATCAGCTCGAAACTCGCGGAGTTGGGCGGCCATCCCGTCGCCCCGCAATCCAAAGCCTACCGCGCCGCCGACAAGGTCATCCAAATCGGCAAACCCTCGATCCAGATCCGCGGTGCCACCGAGGCCACCGACACCCTGCCGCACGGGATCATCCTCCACGCCCATGATATGGAGGAAATCAGCCTGCTCACCCGCGTCGGCAACGAAGTGGAAATCCGCTGAGATCTGCGGATACCGTCCCGTTTCCACTTGCGCGGGGCAGGGGGCGGGCTTATCGCCGCTGGGATGAACTACCGCGCCGCCTGCCTGCTTGCCAGCGTTGTGATCTTTTCCTCCTGCCAGGAGAAAAAGGAAATCACCGTCACGGAAACCCGTGCGGCGTCCACCCGTGACATTGCACCCAAGCTTTTCGCGACCAGCGACGAGCGTTTCCGCGACGCCAAGCCGAGCCCGGTCAAGGGCGAGATTCCGCAAGGATGGCTGGCGCTGCCCGCGTCGCAGTTCCGCCTGCTGAACTACCGCTTCGGCGAGAGCGGGATGGGCGAAGTCTGGGTTTCGCTCGCTTCCGGCTCGGTCCTCGACAACGTCAACCGCTGGTTCAAGCAATTCGGCGCGGACCCGGTCGATGCCGCCGGCCTGGCAAAACTTCCCGCCGCCTCCATCGCTGGATCCACGGGCGTTTGGGTGACCGCGGAGGGTGATTACGCAGGCGGCATGGGTGCTCCGCCGAAACCTGGATTCGCCCTCGCTGGCGTGGTCGCATCGGTCAACGGCCAGATCCTCACCGTGAAAATGGTGGGCCCCAAGGCCGAGGTCGAAACCGCCAAGCCGGTGCTCGAAAGCTTCGCTAAGAGCCTGAAGATGGCTGAATGATTACCCGCTGGAATTTCGTATCGCGACCCACCTATTTGATCATGGAAATCTCCGACACGCCGCCGACCGGCAAAGCCCCCCGCTCCATTCCGGGGAAAATCTACGATGTGCTCTCCGGGTTCGGCCTCGCCACCATCACGATGCTGCTGCTCGGCCTGCTGACCTGGTTCGCGACACTGGAGCAAATCGACAACGGCCTCTATCCGACACTGACCAAGTATTTCGACTGGAAGTCGGTTTTCCTGCTACCCGAGCTCAACGGCAAGATGGTCCCGCTGCCTCTGCCCGGCGGCTACTGGGTCTGCGCGGTGCTGTTATTGAATTTGATCCTCGGCGGCATCGTCCGGATTCGCAAGGGCTGGCGGCATTACGGAAATCTCATCGCCCACTTCGGCATCATTTTCATGCTCGCGGGCGGCGGCGTGGCTCACCACTTCTCCGAGCGCGGCAACATGGCCGTCCGCGAAGGCGAGTCGTCCAACGCGGCGGAGGATTACTTCGAATACGTCGTCGAGGTGACCGAGATCAAGGACGGCAAGGCCGGGCAAATCCACGTCATCCGCGGCAAGGATATAAACGACTTGAAGGATGCGAAGCTTCGCACCTTCGGCCTGCCCGAGCTGCCCTTCGACCTCCAGCTCACCGGTTATCTGAAAAACGCCGTGCCCGTCTCCGCCAACGAGCGCGCGCCCGACCGCCAGCAGCTCATCGCCGACGGTTATTTCCTGATGGAGAAGCCCAAGCTCGCGAAAGCCGAGGAGGCCGAGCGGTTCACCGCCGCCTGCTACGCGCGCATCCTCAACCGCGACGGCGGCAAGTCCGAGCCGTTCATCCTCGCCGGTGCCAGCTTCCATCCGTTTTCCTACCGCTATCAGGACCGCGTCTTCACCGTGGACATGCGCAAGCGGCTGTGGGTGATGCCGTTCACGCTCAAGCTCGACAAGTTCACCGCCGCCTTCCACCCCGGCACCATGCGGCCCGCCAAGTTCGTCAGCAACGTCACCCGCATCGAGAACGGCGGCGAGGCCAAGGTCACCATCCAGATGAACGAGCCGATGCGCTACGAGGGGCTCACGTTCTTCCAGGCCAGCTACGGCCCGCCCGGCGCGGGGCCCGGCGACAAGATGTATTCGGTTTTCGAAATTGTCAGAAACCCCGCCGACAAGTGGCCGGAATACAGCCTCTGGATCGTCGCCTTCGGGATGGCCGTCACTTTCCTGATCAAACTCGGCTCGTTCCTCGCCGCCGGCTCACGCAAAAAACGCCATGTCTAACTCATCTTCCAAAGTCGGCCGGTGGATCGCTGCCGCACTCGCCTTGCTCGGGCTCGTCGCGATTTTCACCAACCTCGTCATCGACAACATGCCGAAGGGCGAGGTGCGGAAAATCGACGGCTACACCCCGTGGCCGGAGGAAACGCTCAAGATCGCCGAGACCCTGCCGGTCCAGAACGGCGGCCGGATCAAGCCGCTTTC